>JBPEWV010000122.1:0-13650 GCA_052032335.1 Pleionea sp.
GTTTATCCGCCAGTTTATTATTTAATTCGGTAACAATGGCTTCGTTGCCCGGAATGGTCTCATCCAATAGTGGATGAATTTTTCGGCAAATGGCGAAGTACAGCTGTTCCGCTCGCGCCCAATCTTCCAGCGATATGCCTTCATGAGTGTACAGACTGAGCGCCTCGTTCAAGTAAAATACCGCTGAATGGTAGGTTTCAACCGCGTTGTCTTCGTTAACATCGCAGTAATGACGCCACAGGTTTTGCAGTACGTTGGTATCGTCTGTGGTCACCGGTTCTGGGTCGCTCAAGCCGGGTGCTTGCTCTTTGTCGAACATATTGGTGATCAATACGGCATGGTGAGCAGTCAACGCTCGACCCGATTCGGTAATGATCTCAGGATGTTGCAGTTCGTATTTGTCCACCACATCGGCAATGGTTTCGACGATGGTGTTGGCGTAAGCCTGAACCGTGTAGTTTATTGAATAATAAGAAGGCGACTGAGTACCTTCGTAGTCGACACCCAGACCACCGCCTACATCGATGATGTCGAGCGGTAAACCCATGCGGCGCAATTCGACAAAATAGCGCGCGCACTCTTTGACGCCCTTGCGAATGTCGGTGATGCTCGATATCTGCGAACCGAGATGGCAATGCAACAGTTTCAAGCAATGCAGCATGTCGTATTGCTTCAGCTTTTCGGTCAGCTTGATCAGTTGGCTAGGGGATAATCCAAACTTGGACTTTTCGCCGCCAGTGTCTTGCCAGTTGCCTTTGCCAATGGCGTACATGCGAACTCGAACGCCCAGCTGCGGTTCGACACCCATTTTCTTTGCTTCTTCGAGCACGATGTCCAGCTCATGCAGTTTCTCGACAACCAGATAAACTCGACGCCCCATTTGCTGACCAATTAAAGCTGTTCGTACGTATTCGCGGTCTTTGTAACCGTTGCAGATGACAACGCTTTTATTGGGCATCTCGGTACCCAACACAGCCAGCAATTCAGGTTTGCTGCCCGATTCGAGTCCAAAGCGTTCGCCACCATGATTGGCCAACTCGTTGACCACCGCTCGTTGCTGATTAACCTTTATTGGATAAACACAGGTATACCGGTTTTGATAACCGTGTTCTTTTATGGCATTGCTAAAGGCATCGGCAATGTGATCAAATCGATTGCGCAAAATATTGCCGAACCGTAACAGCATCGGCAATGGTTTTTCGTCGTGTCCCAATTTATCGATAATGGTGTGTAATTTATGGCGGAAGGTTTTTCCATCATTTTCTGAAATGACGACCAAATCGCCATCATCGTCGATGTTGAAAAATCCATCACTCCAAAATGGGATGTTATAGTTTTCGGCAGCTGTTCGGGTTTGTTTTGTCATTGCTTTATTTAAAACTCATGGCAAGTGGATTCAATGCCTGCCTTTTCGGTCGGTCAGGTGGTTTTATTGCTTGAGACCAGTCTTTAGTTTCAAGATTAATGTGTCATAACGGCTATGACATGCAGCGTGATAAATAGCAGTAACTTTGCCCTTTGTCGAATGATTTTTCAGCATTCAAATCTTTTTTTGCATACCTCCTGCAACATCGGTTGAAGTTGATTCGTTTATTGGGTAAATCAGCCAAATAAGCCTGCGGTGGTACCCGCCCAGTTGAATTTCGTGCTTCTTAGTTTATAGTGGCTGTAATTTCAAACAATCGGCGACTCGACGATGATAAATGCCAAATTAATCGATGAACTGGCGACTAAAATGACACAGCTAGTTCCACCAGAGATGAAAAAAATGCACAGCGAAATGGAGTCGCAGTTTAAACAGGTGCTACAGGCCCAGTTGAGTAAAATGGAACTGGTAACCCGTGAAGAATTCGACGTTCAAGCCAAAGTATTACAAAAGACGCGCGCCAAGCTCGAACAACTGGAAGCCACTGTTGCCGAGCTTGAAAAATCTTTAGATAAATAAACCCATTCCCAGATACAACACGATGGTCGCGCCACCTGCGGTCAGAGCATAGGGCAGTTGAGTGCGCACGTGATCCAGATGGTCACACCCTGCGGCGAGTGACGAGACAATGGTGGTGTCCGAGATTGGCGAGCAATGATCTCCGAACACCCCGCCACCCAGTACGGCGGCCAAAATCAACTCCGGTGGGATACCCATGGTTTGCGCAATGGGCATGCCGATTGGGATCAAGATTCCGAAGGTGCCCCAAGAGGTGCCGGTGGTGAAAGATATAATACCAGCGGCAATAAAGATTAAAGGGGCTACTGCCCAGAGTGGTAGATTACCACTGATCATTTGAGCCACAAAATCACCGGTACCCAAGGCTTTCATACTGGCGCCCAGTGCCAGAGCCAGCATAACGGTGGTCACCAGCCCGAGTAATTTACTCATGCCTTCAAAGCCCCAGCTGACCAATTGTTTGTGTTTCAATTTTTGCTGGAACTTAAGTAACAAGTAAGCCACCAGCAATGCCGATAAGGTCGCCCAAAGCACCGACTTGGACCCCGAACCTTCTAATAAGGCGTCGCTAAAACCGACGCTTGAAGCACTCTCTTTTATTGATTGATAGCCAGTGAACCACATAAAAAACACAATGCCGAAAATCATGGTTAACAAGGGCAACAACATAAAGCGTTTTTTGGTTGGTGGCTCCAAGGTGTCAACCGGCTCATTTTTTAACGTGGATTCAGTGTGCTTCATCGGTCCGTGTACCCGATTCGATAATACGGTATAAAACACCAACAGCAAGGTGATGATGGCGTAGAAGTTGAGTCCGATAGAGCCAAAGAGAACTCGGTTGGTGCTGTCGAAAGAAAAGTCGCCAATCAAACTGAGAATATAGGCCCCCCAGGCATTCATCACAATGAGCACCGAGATAGGCGCGCAGGTGGAGTCGATGATGTAGGCCAGACGTTCACGACTCATATTGAAACGATCGAATAGATTGCGCGACAAAATTCCCGAAGTCAGCACGCTCAGGTTGGTCTCGATAAATATAAAGATGCCCATCAGAGTGGGAACCAGGCCAACTTTTCTCGGTGTGTCAGCCAGGCCTCTTTGGCCCACCCAGTGAACGAAAGCACTGACACCACCAGAACGCTGCATCAAGGTTAAAAGTGCGCCGACCAATAAACTGAACAGTAAAATGCGGGTATTTCCTGCACTGTCAAAAACGGCGACCAGTCGTTCTGCCGTATTGATGAACCCTATGCCGGGGTGAAACTGGGCTAACAGCCATTCTGCGCTAAAAATGGCAACTAATAGTGCAAGAATCACTTCGCGTTTCCACACGGCGATTATTATGGCCAATAAAGGCGGGAGCAAGGTCCACCAGTGCATGGTTGTTTCTCTTTATTCTTTATTTCGGACCGCCTGATTGTACGGGTTTTGTTTCAGCTTCACCAATTTTTGGTTTATCTCACTAATTGCTGAGTCTCTTCTTTTTTAAACGCTATAAAAATCAGCTAGTTACAATATGGCACGTAATTCGCAGAACTCAATGAGAAGCCAAACACGTTTTGGATGCATTGTGCGGTAGGGCGCACTAATCGTTAATCAAATCAGGGAGTACCCGAATGATGTTGTATTTAATAATTGGTATTGTTTTAGGCGCGGCGTTTCATGAGTTTTGGCACGACCTGTTTCATAAGGCCAAAAACAAAATCAGTGACTGGACCTCAGAGCAGAAAAAGGGCGATGGCGATGTTGTTGAAGGCGAAGTGGTGCAGCCTGAACAGTCAGAGTCGCACGACAAAAGCCAGCCAGCGAGCAGCTAACAGGGCAGCGGCTATCGTCGTTTGTAAGACTTAAAGTAAGCGATTAACAAAGCAGCCAGAAAGGGGATCCAGCGTTCCGCCAGATCGCCGGGCAGGTTCGGGTAACTGTTGATAAAAATGGTTAAACCGAACCCTGCCAGCATGGCCGCCAACACCCCATCATTTGAAAGGCGTCGGCCCATCAAGCGGACGATAAGCACTGGACCAAAACTGCTGCCGATGGCATGCCAGGCAAACAACACCCGGTTGAAAATACTATCGTCAAGAAATATCGCCAGGGTGGCGGCCAGGCTACACACCAGCGCAACCCCCAACCGACCCATTAAAACCGCCTTTTGTGGCGTTCGCAACGAGCGATGCGCATCGTAAGACACAGCAGAAGAAACCACCAGAATTTGGGAGTCTGCGGTGGACATGACTGCTGACAAAACGGCCGCAATCAAAATGCCGGAGACCACTGGTGAAAACAGTTCCTGTGCGACGCTGAAGAATATTGATTCACTGTCGACACTAGCAGGAATAAAGCTTCTGGCGCTCCAGCCAAGCAGCAGCATTCCCGAGTACACTACCATGGCCCAACTCAGGGCAATCACTCTGCCCTGCAATAAGCTGCTTTCGTCTTTTAACGCCATTAATCGATTCACCACATGGGGTTGACCAGGGTAACCGTTGCCAATTCCCAGGACACCGATAACAAAACCTACGGCGGCAATGCCAAAGTGCACGCCGGTAAAGCTGGTGAAACCCGGCACACTAACCTGTGATAGCTGAATTTGAAGCTGCTGAAAGCCGCCCACTTCGACCAATGCGGCGACCGGAAGAATAATGGCGGTCAGTGCCATGAGCAGCCCTTGCAAGGTGTCGGTCACACTGACTGCCCAGAAACCACCGAGTAGGGTATACAGCATTACCACTGCAGCGCCCACTAAAATTGAGGTGGTAAAATCCATGTTAAAAATACTGTTAAAACTGGCGCCCGCGGCCTTGAACTGTGCCGCAATGTAAAAAGTAAATGAGAAAACGATGATCATGATTGCAGCACGGCGAATGGTCATGGCAAAGCGTGCGTTCGGCTCGGCGACCATCAGGTCGGTCAAAGTAATGGCGTGCTCTTTACGGCTTAAACTGGCGATTCGCGGAGCCAGCCAGAACCAGTTAAACAGAAAGCCGGCCAATACTGAAGGAAAAATCCAGATCGCGGAAAAGCCCCAGAGATAGGCTGCACCACTGACGCCCAACAGGGTCCAGGCCGAACTGGAGCTGGCACTGGCACTGATGGCGGCGACCCAGGGACCCAGCTGTCGGCCACCAAGGAAGAAATCGCTGCTGGATCGGTTTTTACGGCTTGCCCAGAAGCCAATGCTCAGCAAGGTTATTTTGTAAAGTACCAGGGTTATCAATACAATAGTGGCGTCTGCCATGGGCCATCTCAATTTGTATGCCGTATCTTGGTGGCCCGTAACCCTATCAGGCTCGAGTTGTAATTACTATATGATCACATTTTCAAAAGTTTGTTATTCCCGTGGTGCTAATCCGCTGGTCAATGATTTTGATGCTACCTTATTTGGCGGTGAAAAAATCGGAATCGTTGGCGCCAACGGGTGTGGTAAGTCGACTCTGTTTCAATTAATTCTCGGCGATCTGCAATGCGACTCGGGTGACGTGGATGTACCGGCCAAATTGAACATCGCTCATGTGAAACAGGAAACGCCGGGGGTAGACCGAACAGCACTCGATTACGTGCTAGACGGCGATGCAGAATTGCGAAGAGCGCAACAATTATTGCAGCAGGCGGAGCAAAAAAACGATGGCGCTCAAATAGCGCATGCGCATCAATTGTTAGAAGTCGCGGGTGCTTACGATGCCGAGTCTCGAGCCGCTAAGCTGCTTTATGGTCTAGGATTTAGCGATGATTTGATGCGCACGACAGTGGCCGAGTTATCCGGTGGTTGGCGGGTGCGATTGAATCTGGCGCAGGCGCTGATTCAGCCTTCCGATTTGTTATTGCTCGATGAGCCCACCAATCACCTCGATCTGGACGCTGTTTTCTGGTTGGAGTCGTTTTTAAAAGCCTACTCCGGCACTTTGCTGATCATTTCTCACGACCGGGATTTTCTCGATGCGATCGTCAATCGAGTGATGCATTTCGCTAATGGTCAGGTGAAATCTTACACCGGTAATTACTCTCAGTTTTTAAAAATAAAAGCGGAACAGGAAAACCTACAGGCCAAGCAGTACGAAAAGCAGCAAGCGAAAATGGCGCATTTGCAGTCTTTTATCGATCGGTTTAAAGCTAAGGCGAGCAAAGCCAAGCAGGCGCAAAGTCGGGTTAAGGCGCTGGAAAAAATGGCGACGGTCGAAAACATCAGTATTCGGGAAAAGTTATCGTTCGACTTCTTCGAACCCAAACACAAACCGGACCCATTGCTCCGTCTAATCGACGTCACCTCCGGTTATGGCGATGTGGATATTTTGAATAACATCAAATTGTCGATTCGCTGCGACAGCCGAATTGGTTTGCTGGGACGAAACGGGGCTGGTAAATCGACCTTGCTCAAAACCATTGCGCAAACTGAAGTCGACAGCCGGGGTGAGCGGGAGCAAAGCAAACATTTAAACATTGGTTACTTTGCGCAACATCAGTTGGAGCAATTGAATGGGCAACAATCGGCGTTCGATCAGATGCAGGCGCTGGATCGGGACATGTCGGAGCAACAGGTCCGTAATTATCTCGGTGGCTTTGCCTTTCACGGCGATAAAGTGTTTGACGCTGTGGAGAATTTTTCCGGTGGTGAAAAGGCTCGACTGGTACTTGCTCTGATGATTTATCAAAAGCCGAATCTGATTTTGCTGGATGAGCCGACCAATCACCTCGATATGGAAATGCGCGATGCATTAACTTTGGCGATCCAGAACTTTTCTGGTGCCGTAGTATTGATATCACACGATCGATTCTTACTGGACGCGACCGTTGATGAGTTATTCTTGGTTGATTCTGGACAGGTTACGCCTTTTTCAGGTGACACTCAGCAGTATCATCAATGGTTAAAGCAAAATCGCTGGGGTGCCAGTGACAAGGCCGAGTCTCAACCAGACGCGAAAGACACAAGCGTCGATCGTAAAGCTCAAAAGCAACGCGAAGCGAAAATACGCCAACACCTGGCTCCTCTGAAAAAGCAATTATCACAGACCGAAAAAAAGGTAGAGACATTACAGGCATCTCTGGCCAAAATTGAGACTGAGATGGCCGACCCGGGATTATACGAAGAGAATCGAAAAGGCGATTTGGCGCAGCTCATAGAACAACAAACGCGAGTGAAAGCTGAACTGGAACAATTAGAAAGCGACTGGTTTGAGTTGCAGGAGCAGTATGATACTGAATTGAAGCAGGCCGAATCTATTGTAGAGGCAAATTGATATCATGAAAAAACGCTTTATCGCCGGTGCAACTTGCCCGGATTGCCATAAAATGGACACTTTAGTAACTTTCGAATCGGAGGGTGTGCGAGTGTTTGAGTGCGTCGAGTGTGGTCACCGGGAATCGATGTCAGACACAAACAACGACGAAAAATCTCAAAAGTCGGGGACCAAACGGCGAGAAAATGTGATTCAATGGATTGATATCGATAACCAATAATTAAAGCAAAGAGAAAATCATGAAGGATTCAGAAGTTATTGAAACCATAAATTCGGTAATGCAGCAGGCTGACTGTTTGTACACCAGTCAAGAAATTGAGCAAGCCATTGATAAGATGGCGTACCAAATTACTGGCGAGTTAAAAGACGCCAATCCAATTGTTTTGTCGATCATGAATGGTGGGCTGGTGTTCACCGGTCAGCTTTTAACTCGACTGTCGTTTCCATTGAATGTGGACTATTGCCATGCGACCCGGTACCGAGGTGATACTTTTGGTGGCGAATTGCACTGGAAAGCGTTACCTCAAATGAGCCTTGATGGGCGAACGGTATTGGTGGTCGATGATATTCTTGACGAAGGGCACACGTTGTTGGCAATTTTGAATGCCATAAAGGCTCAGGGAGCGAAACGAGTGATGACTGCGGTTTTGGTTGAAAAGTTGCACGATCGTAAGGCCGATGAACAGTTTAAAGCGGATTTCACCGGACTTACGGTTGAAGACCGTTACGTATTTGGCTTTGGTATGGATTACAAGGAGTATTTAAGAAATGCGCCCGGAATCTACGCCATTAAACAATAGGACGTAACCCAGTGATGACAGACTCCAACATTCGTAAGCGTCAACAAACGGCAATTCCCAGTCATGTAAAAATGATCATGGAATCCATCAAAGCTTATGCTAACGACGGGGTTTACTCGGTCGATGAACTGGAGCGCATTATGACCATCGCACTTGAAGATGGTGAAATTGACGACAATGAACGGCGTGTTCTGATTCAGGTGTTGCAAAAAGCCATGGACGTACCCTTTGACGTTGAAGTAAAACCCTACGTCGAGTCATTGAGCAAACTCTATTTGTAGTGATCAAATATTAATTCTCTATAAAAACAGCGGTTTATGGAATTATACAGTCTATAGATTCGAGCTATAACACTTGAGGATTTCAAGGGTGCTATCTATAAATGGTTTATAGCCAAGGAGAGAAGCTCGTTATGAAACGCCTGTATTTTGTCGCTGATACATTAGAATCCACTGAAAAGTTGGTTAAAAGTCTGATCGCGTTAAGCGATTTGTCCTGGCAGTATCATGTCATTAGTAAAGATGAAAACGGCTTGATCGAACGTCGCATTCGAAGTGCCAACTTTTTACACAAAACCGATGTCATTCGTCAGGCAGAGCAAGGTGCTCTCATTGGATTGATTTTGGGTGTGATTGGCGCCGGTTTTTATGCGGCATTCAATCCACAGCTTTTACCTTTGTCGTTATCCAGTTGGCTGGCTTATATATTAGTTCCCATGTTAATTGTGGGCTGGATAGGCGGAATTTTAGGCATTCGCATGCAACATTATCAGCTCAAGCGGTTCAATGACGAACTCGAATATGGCGGCTATGTGGTCATGCTGGATGTTCCTACTGAGCGAGTGCAGATGGTCCATCAATATTTGATCAGTCGCATTAAAGGCTTAAGACAACTGGCCACCGAACGCACCATTCCAATCCCTTTTCTTTCTCAGTGAATCCATAGCAACTTCTGTATAGGCGCCTAGAATTTGTGACATATTCACACATAAAATAAATAAGATTGCACAACGCCAATAGTTGTTGTATTACTTTTCTGTTAAATTTAACGTCGAGCGAAAAAAATCAAATACCATTGGCGGATTATACAACAAGGGTCTGAGTACAGACGGTTGCGCGTGCCAAAGAGCAAGACTGGGGAATATTAATGCGACAAAGCTGGCTTTGCGCCTGTGCGGCTTTATCATTTTATTGTATCGATGGCGTTGCCGCTGAAGCAGAAGAAAATAAAGAAGAGAAGAAAGTCGTTGTAACTGGGTCCTTGATTAAAAAGACGGATCAAAAGGGGCCTGCGCCTATCTTTTCCATCTCGTCCGATGAACTCGCACGTCTCGGCCATACCAATCTCTATGACGCTTTAACCGCCCTTACTGCCCAGACAGGCTCGCTTCTAGAGGGTGATCAGTTTCCTAATGGATTTACTTCGGCAGCTCAGGCCATTAATTTACGCGGATTTGGGCCTGGCAGAACCCTGGTGTTAATCAATGGCCAACGCTTAGCTCTTAACCCAACACCTTATCAAAGTGAGTCCAATTTTTTTAACTTTGCCACCATTCCGACGGTTGCGATCGAACGTGTTGATGTTTTGACCGACGGTGCGTCTGCGATTTATGGCTCTGATGCGATTGCTGGAGTTATAAATATTATTCTACGAGAAGAGTTTGATTCGAATGAATTGGCGATGACTTATGGGGTAACTTATGAAGGAGGTGGTCAGTCCTTCAAACTCTCAGGCGGCAATAGTTTTCGTTCAGACGGTCAGCTATTAACCTTCGGATATCAATGGGAAAAGCGTGAGCCGATTTATGGCTTTGAGCGAGATTCCATCGAGAGTTTTTGGCGTTCTACCAGTGGGCAGGATATTTTTTCTAGCCCGGCCATAGCTGAAATAGCCATTATCGATGGCGAAGCTTTTTCAGTATTTCCCGGTGGTAATGCGTGTCGGTCGCATCCCGAATTGCAATTGTCGCCCAACTACTACTGTGAACGAAACGATTTGGGGGATCGTTCATTACGCAATGATCGGGAGCGAGTGTCACTCTACAGCCGCGGGGAGTGGGAGCTTTCATCAGGGAAATTGTCGGTCAATTTACTCAAATGGAAAAGTAGCAATCACTCGAGAAATTTCCGATTGAATTGGAGCGAGAGCTTTTTCAGTGTTAACGACAGTTTTGAGTTAGTACCTCAGGCTTACATTCGTACGTTCAGCCCTCTGGAAACCGGCAATCAAGACCAAAAATTCAATGAAGACTCAACCTCTCTTATTGCTGCATTTGAGGGCATGACTTCGAATTTTGATTATCAATTTCAAATCGTTAGTAGCCAGTACCGTCATAAGCAGTCGGCATTGCAGATCCGAGATAGCGAAACCATGGCGTTTTTTATCGATCCCATTGGTTACATTGATGACTTCGGAAATTTTATTTCGGTGAATGACTACACTGGAATCGGAGTTCCTATTCAGGGCACGCCCGAAGGCGATGTTTTCACCTTTTTTAATCGCAATGATCTCTCAGATCTGATTGGCAACAGTCGAAGCAGCGCAAATTCACGTTCTTCGACCGTGTCTTACTGGATGTCTGGAGATGGGTTTGAACTGAATGATGCCTTCTCAAGGTACGCTCTGGTGCTTGAATGGAATCAGACTTCGTATGATATTAACGTTGATCCAACGTCGCAAAATTTTGGTTGGTATAACTTGGGCGGTTCCTCTGGTAGTGGCGATAGAGATCGACTTGCAATTGGACTGGAGTGGCTTTTGCCGTTAGTAAGTAGTGACTCTTTTGGTGACCTCGATCTAACTTTGGCGGGGCGATGGGACGATTATCAAGATGACTCTGGCGTTGAATCAGCGAAAACCGGAAAGGTAGCGCTGCAATGGAAGATTAATGAAGAGTTCAGCATCCGCGCCGTGAAGAGCACCAGTTTTCGGGCACCTGACATGCACTACCTGTTCGCCGATAATACTAGGTATTTTACCAGCGTGATCGATATTCATGAGTGTATTTCAAGCGGACGAAACTACGATAATTGTCAGAATAATAGCGATTACCTGGAGTCGATCCAGGTGGATTGGCAAGGTACATCAGCACTGGAGGAAGAAACGGGCAATACGCAATCCTTAGGTCTGGTTTACCAACCATCACAACAACTCTCTTTCACATTAGACTATTACGACATCGAGTTGCGCAATCAAGTTGGGCTGCAACTGGAATCTCAGCATTTGCTTTGGGAGGCGCAATGTCGGGCTGGTGAAAACTTTGTTTCTGGCCAACCGGTGGATATTAATGACGCGTTCTGTCAACAAGCCTTATCTAACGTTGAGCGATTTGCATCCGATTCAAATTTTATAAGAGTCCTTAATAATCAACCGGTTAACCGCGCATTTCGACGCCAAAAGGGTGTCGATTTGTTAGTCAATGGGTTTACCACCACCGACTCTGCGGGTACTTTCGGCTTCGATCTGCAATATTCGCATATTTTTGAAACTCAAGTACAAGAGCTTTCCAGTGAACCGACTACCTTTGACCCAGATTTTCGCGACAGCCCTGAAAACGGAGAAATCAGAACACGCTCTAACCTAACTCTGTCCTGGGGGTTAGAAGACTGGACCACCGCGCTTTCAATGTATCGCAAAGGAAGTCAGCCCAATGCCGACGGCTCCAAGCGGCTTGACGCATGGGAATTATTAAATCTTTCGATCAGTCGCAATATCGACGACGACAAATTGTTATTCATTATTCGAAATCTTACCAATAAAAAACCGGTGTTTGATCCTGCGCAAAACAGTTGGCCATTTTTCGATCGGAGTCAATACGATGCAGTGGGGCGGGAAGTTTTTTTAGAATACCGTATGCGCTACTAGTACTTTTTTGAGCAATTATTGTCGGTTGTATTCCAATTTATCTTGAAGCCTTGCTACAAATACTCTGTTACAGATGTCGAATTCGCTCGATTTAAAGTAAAAAAGTTGTTCTTTGACAGAGAATCGGGTAAAAAGTTAAGGCGATTCTAAAAATTATTATTAATCGATAAAAAATCATTAAGAGTCAACAACCAGGGAGTAAATATGAATAAACGTAAAGCGATCGCCAATGCGGTCAAGACGGCTTTATTTGCTACCTCCGCTGTAGGTTTGCTTGCAAATCCTCTTTGGGCAGCTGAGGAAGAAGAAGAAAAAGGCGAAAAAGTCATTATCACCGGTTCGAAAATTCGAACTGACGAAATGAACGATACTGTTCCTGTCGAAGTAATTCTTGCGGATGACGCGATTGATCGCGGATTTGTAAGTGTTGGGCAGTTATTGCGGGAATCAACTCTTGCATCCGGTTCATCTCAGGTGACAGCAGCAACTTCTAACGAATTCGTACAAGATGGTGGTGTGGGAGCCCAGACCTTATCTTTACGTGGATTGGGCGCAAATCGAACGTTGGTTCTCCTGAACGGTCGTCGCGCAGGTCCAGCTGGAACACGCGGGTCGGTTTCATCATTTGATTTTAATACATTGCCTTTGGCAGCCGTTGAGCGAATTGAAATCCTTAAAGATGGTGCTTCATCATTATACGGATCTGACGCTGTTGCCGGCGTAGTTAATATCATCACCAAAGATGGTGATGGTGGAACTATTGATGCATTCACCGCACAACCCGGTGACGAAGGCGGTGAGCAGTATCGCCTAAGTGGTAGCTGGGGTAAAAGCTTTAGTCAAGGTAGCGTCAGAGTTACAGCTGACTTTAATAAACAAGATGACCTTTTAAGAGGTCAACGTGATTTCTTTGCATGCGGCGAGAGATTCTATTTCAATGAAGACGGAACGCGTGGTGATATCATTGACCCGAGAACGGGTAAACCGCAGTGTATTGACCTGTTGTGGGGACACGTTTGGTTGTACGACTACGGTGCAGACAATGCGGATCCAGGCTTCTACAATCTTGCTCAATACGACTATGATGGTGAGTTAGACAGCTATATCGCTAATGGTTATGTACCTCCTGTTGGTCCTGCTGATGATGCGTTTGACATCGTTATGCCAGATGGGTGGTTTTTAACGAACTCTTTGACGCCGGTTGTAAACGGTGATCACCCGTTCCAAGATCGAGAGAGTTTGATACCGAAAACTACTCTTAAAACATTTATGGTTGATGCAGACTACGAACTTGGTGATAGCTCTCGTTTGTACTCCGAACTGTTGTTAAATCGTCGTGAAACTAAATCTCAAGGTTACCGTCAATATTGGGGTTACACCTACAATTCACGATCGCCATTTTTCGGTGAAAACCCGCTAAGTGCCGGGTGGGAAGGTGCGCAGTGGCTTAGCCCTACAGCGATCACTGACCACAGTTTTGAGCGCAATACAGTAGATTACTCTCGTTTTGTTGCTGGTATCGATGGTGAATTGGGCGAGTGGTTCTATGACTTGAACGTTCAGCGTTCTCACTCAAGTGCGACTTACACCAATGCTGTTATCTACAACGACTCTGTCAGAGATCAGAACTGGTTGACCGGTTCATGTGAAGGAACAACGTCTTCAGTGCGTGGTGTCCCTTGTGTCGACATTCCATGGCTAGACCCACAGTTTTTGAATGGAAACATCACCGACCCAGCAGTAAGAGACTACTTGTTTGGTGCTGATACTGGTAAAACTGTTTATGACCAAACAACCGTCGAAGGTA
>JBPEWV010000123.1:0-2997 GCA_052032335.1 Pleionea sp.
ACTTTCGTGCTTCCTGGTATGCTACCTCCTACCATCAAGATGACACCAAATTCACCCAGGGTGTGCGCAAACCCTAAAATCGTTGCCGATACAAATCCAGGGCGCGCCAGAGGGACAACTACCGAAAAAAAACTGTCCCATTTACCCGCCCCCAAGGTGGCCGCAACTTCCATCGGCTTCTGACCAATCGATTCGAACGTATTTTGTAGCGGTTGAACCACAAAAGGCAGAGAATAAAATAAAGATGCAATAACAATTCCGGGAAAAGTAAAAGGTAAAGTAGACAGCCCGAGTGACTCAGTTAGATGACCAATAAACCCTTGCGGAGACATGGCAATTAGCAGATAAAACCCCAGCACCGTGGGTGGTAAAACCAAAGGTAACGCAATCAATGCGCCAACTGGCCCCTTAAGTTTGCTGTCGGTTCGCGCCAACCACCAAGCAATGGGCGTGCCTATCAATAACAAAAGAACCACAACAACCAAAGCAAGTTTGATTGTTAGGCCGATTGCAACCCAGTCGTCTGAAGATAATGCCAACTTAGTAATCCTCCAACTTCTTGTAACCAAACGACTGGATAATTGACCGCCCTTCATCACTGGTTAAAAACTGCATGAAATCTCTGGCGACAAGCCGACTTTTAGCTCGTTTCAAAACGATGCCGTCCTGCATTATCGGACGGTGCAAAGACTCAGGAATTTCAATATAGAAATCCGAACTGATATTTTGAGACTTGACCTGAGCATAGGCAACCAGCCCCAATTTTGCGCTACCGGAGTGGACAAACTGAAACGTTTGATTGATGTTTTCACCATACACCAGCCTGTGCTTTAATTTCTTATACAAGCCTAAAGACTCTAGTGTCTGTTTGGCTGCTAATCCATAAGGAGCCAGCCTGGGATTAGCAATCGCCACTTTTTTATCCGACTCACTCAATACGTCCGAAATATTTTTATTGTTGATCGGTAAATGGGAAAGCAATACCAGCGTTCCCACAGCATAAGTCGTTCGAGACTCTGCGATGGCAACATTTTCAGAAATTAAATAGCTCACCTTTTCCTGGTCCGCTGATAAAAAAATATCAAAGGGAGCACCGTGAATCGCCTGAGCCATCAACTTCGCTGAAGAGCCGGAAACAATGGTCAGCTCATAATCGGTCAGCGACTCGTATCGCTCTACCAAATACTTCACTGGTTGGTGGAAGTTGGAAGCCACAGCAATGGTTAACGACTCACCCGAAGCAAGATTACACACAATTGAGCAAAACAAGACTAGGCAAAGACGCATAATGAAAACTGTATTAAAGGCGGCAGTTATAAATATAACAAAATTAAGTTGGCGAAGATAATATTCATTCGGCAGTGGTTGATTCTGATTCCAACAACGCTTGAAACTGATCCCAGCTCAATGGATGCGACAAGTAATATCCTTGCATATACTCGCAGCCTCGCCGCCGTAAATAGTCAACCTGGCTTTGGCTTTCGACCCCTTCCGCGATCACCGATAAATGATACAAAGCCGCCAACTTCAAAACAATATCCACCATTCTTTTCTTATCTGAGGCCTGATCGGTTAGATCTTGAATAAAAGAACGATCGATTTTCAGCTTATCAACCGGAAATTTAATTAATTGTGAGAAGGCCGTGTAGCCAGTTCCAAAATCATCCAACGACAACTGCACACCCAAGTTTTTGAGCTGTTGCAGCTGTTTTATACTTTGCTGAAGATTATCAACAAAACTGGTCTCAGTGATCTCTAACTCGATTCTAGACGGTTCAATCTGGTGCTTTAATAATGCGCCTCGCACCAGATCGGGGTATTCTCGATTCAACAACTCCACCGCCGATACGTTAATTGCGAAAAATCCTTCAAACCCATATTTATCCGTCACGTAATTCAACCTTGAAAATGACTCGTATAAGACCCAGGCATCAATGTCTTTAATCAGACCGGTTGATTCCGCAACAGGTATAAACTCTTCAGGCCCAATGCCTTTTGACTCTAGTGTTGGCGCTCGTATAAGAACTTCGACGCCCTCTACAGCTAATGTTTGCGCGTTAAAGATGGGCATGTACACCAGATGAAAATGACTGTGATGGATAGCCTTAATTAATACCCGCTCGATGTACTTTTTTCGCTGGATGTTACTGGCAATTTCTTTATTGAAAAACTGAACTCTGTTCTTTCCTTTCATTTTTGCTTGATACATGGCCGCATCGGCATTACGCAATAAAGACTCTACCGTTGTTCCATCCTCTGGTGCTATCACAACGCCGATACTCACTTGAACATTATGAGTGACGCCATCGAGCTGAAAACCCTTTTCAAACATTCTTAAGATGCGTTCGGCAACTTTGCGGGCGTCCACGGGGCCAGTGAGTTCCGTTAATAATATCGAAAATTCATCGCCGGCTAACCGAGCCAACTCACTTCCACCCAAGTCGGCCATGATATCGGTCGGTCTGACTGACTTTTCCAGTCGCTCACTGAACAGTTTCAATAATCGATCACCGGTCGCATGTCCATAATGGTCATTAACCTTCTTAAAATTATCCAGGTCAATGTACAGCAAAGCCATCTGATGCTTTTGAGAAAGTGCTCGATGAAGGCAGCGCTCGAACTGCTCTTGAAAACTACGTCGGTTAAGTAGGCCCGTTAAATGGTCCTGTGCGGCAAACTCATCCATTTGAACCAGCAGCTCGACATAACTATTCACCAGAACATCCAGTTCAGTACCCTTATTTTTATTTCGCTTTAATATCAATGCACCCCGAGGAGTTTCTTTTATGGTCTCAATCAGTTCCTTTACTGGCCGTACGATGAAGCGGCGATAAAGAACGATCACGATGAAATAAATAACAACAAAACCCGATAAGCTGGCGATCAACAGCAATGGAAATTCATGAGGTGAACTTAATAAATTATCAGGTAGGTTCATCTCGATATTTACGTCGTCTCCGTAGTAGATGGCCTGCCCATTATCATTAATTTCAATAT
>JBPEWV010000124.1:0-18853 GCA_052032335.1 Pleionea sp.
GGTTCGAGCCGAATCGTCGGATCATCCTAGCTCCCCGCTCCCCAAAACCACATTTTTGATCGTATATTCACCAATTTTAAATTTTTTTAACTTTTTACCAAATTCCCTGTTGACCCTTACAATAGGTTCTTATAATATTGCGCTCCGTTCCGAGAGGGACGGATTATTCCCCCTTAGCTCAGCTGGTTAGAGCGACGGACTGTTAATCCGCAGGTCCCCCGTTCAAATCGGGGAGGGGGAGCCAAATTTAGCTTTCGAAAAGCTCCAAAGGCCGCAGCAATGCGGCCTTTTTCGTTTCTGGAACAAATTGATGTCGGATTCTGGCGAGATTTGTTATTTTAAGCAGAAAGAATCACTGTGTTCATAACAATGAAAAAATCCTTTTCTCCGTTCGTATTACCACTGACAACGGCCATCATCGCCCTACTTTTAGCCGTGTTTCACGACACAATTAATCCAGTCTTCGCTTATGACCGCTCTTTGATTCTAAGTGGCGAGCTTTGGCGTCTGTTGACCGGAAACTTTATGCACACCAACTGGATGCATTTTGGATTGAATATGGGCGGGCTGGGCTTAATTTGGCTGGTTTACAGCGACTTGGCAACGTTTCGCTGGCAATTGAGCTTTTTGCTACTTCCTCTGTTGGGCTGTACTTTACTTTTGCTCGCCTTTAGCCCAGATATGGAGCGTTACGTTGGTTTGTCAGGCGGGTTGCATGGAACCATTGTTGCCTTTGGTCTGGCAGATTTCAGGAAAAATCGGCTGCTTTCGATATTGCTTGTCATCGGTGTCTCGGTAAAACTGATTTACGAACAACTGTATGGCAGCTCCGAGTCAATCGAACAGCTGATTGCAGCCAATGTAGCGGTAGACGCCCACCTTTGGGGCGCAATTTCTGGATTAATACTGGGCGGGATTTTTCTACTGAGCACCAGAAAAACCAGCAGCGCTCACCAGGCCTAACCGTTTGATCGCTGCTTGAATGCTGCATTCAATAACTTGTCTTGCAACCACGTTACTTGCTCTTAATCGGCAACTCAGGTATCCAACAATAGATTAACTCGCAAATCGTCGGATCAGCTCTTTTGTCGAGTTATCGACATTCGGATCATCCAATGAGCCTTTGGTCAAAGAGGTTGCGATCTTTTTCCCCAGCTCAACGCCATACTGATCAAACGCATTAATGCCCCAGATAACGCTTTGCACAAACACTTTATGCTCGTATAGGGCAATCAGTGTTCCCAGATTTTCGGGCGACATTTCATTCAGAACCAACGTTGTGGAAGGACGATTTCCAGGACAACGCTTTTCAGCAGGCACCTGATCGCCCGTGCCTTTCATCAGAGCCGAAGACTGGGCCAAGCAACTCCGAAACGCGACGTCTTGTTCAAAAGGTATTTTCTTTTCCGGTACAGCAATAAATTCAAGATAGGTATTACGCTCACTTTGGTGCACCAACTGCATAAACGCGTGTTGAGCGTTTAAACCCAGCTGACCAAACAGATAAGGGCAAGTCAAATACGGCAATGGTTTTCCCTGTTTATCCACCGACTTACCGTTGCTCTCCATTTCTAATTGTTGCTGGTAGTCGGGAAATAACTTTAATGCGTGGCAGTAAGGCAAGGTAATAAATACATCATGCTGCAAAAAGTTGATGTTCCAGATTTGAATTAGCGCCAGTAACACGGGTAAATTGTTTTCAAGCGACGCTGATTGAAAGTGGTCATCCATTTCGCGCGCGCCCGCTAAAAAACGCTCAAAACAATCATTTCCTAAGGCTATTCGGCAAATTAAGCCAATCGAGGACCACACCGAATATCGACCACCAATAAAGTCCCAAATTAAAAACTGTCGTTCAGGCAGTATGCCAAACTCACTCATGGCCTGTTGATTGACAGCAACACCGGCAAAATGTTGCGGCCAATTGCTCCCAACAACCTTACTTAAGGCATCAATAACCAATTTCGCATTCGTTTGTGTTTCCCAGGTGGTAAATGACTTAGAACATAAAATAAACAAGGTCGACTCCAAATCAATCGAGTCGAGCAGGTTAGCAACTTCTTGATAATCAACATCACTTAGAAAGTGCGTCTCTATAGAATCCGGAATCTGATTTTTGAATGCATCTATAATTAACTTCGGCCCAAGATCAGACCCTCCGATCCCGATATTAACGATGGTCGACAAGGTTTTACCCGTGGCGCCCTTTAAATTTCCGGAACGTATCTGCTCGGAAAACTCAATGGCCTTTTGCTTTTCTCGCTCAACATCTGACCAACAAATTAATTCAGAATGTTCAGCACGCATTAACGGATGCAAAACAGGTCGATTTTCTGTGTTATTGATCGGCGCTCCAGAAAACATGGCTTCTATAGACGACTTGAGTCCTGCTTTGTCTGCTAATTGAATCAATAAATCCAGTGTACGACTGTCCAGTTTGTTCTTACTAAAGTCGATTGATAAATCATTCAGTGAATAGATTGAACTTTCGAGCGCCTTATCAGCAATGAGTTGTTCAATGGAAGAATCACCAATACGTAACGCCTGAGCTTTAAGCTGCTCAACTAATACCTGATCCATACAGATCTCTCCGTAAACGAGTAAATTGAATAAGTGCAGTAAATTAGAGAGTCTTATTCTTTGTGAAAAATGTTCTGCTGACTATTATTCTAAACTTTTTGTGTAATGCTTACTGCCGAATTTTGATTAAGCAATTTTAAAGAAAAGAAACGTATTATTAAATCACCTTATCGTCATTTCGACCGTAAATGTCTTCAAAGCGAACGATATCATCTTCACCAAGATAGCTTCCAGATTGAACTTCTACTAATTCAAGTGGAAACTTACCTGGATTGACCAATCGATGAGTCGTCCCGATAGGAATATAGGTCGACTCGTTCTCAGAAAGTAAAAACGTTTCTTCACCACGAGTCACCTCGGCCGTGCCATGAACCACAATCCAATGCTCGGCACGATGATGGTGCATTTGCAACGACAAAGACGCCCCCGGATTGACGACAATTCGTTTGACTTGGTAACGTTCGCCAAAATCCACCGTTTCGTAGTTGCCCCAGGGACGATAAACGCGACGATGAACCTGATGTTCTCCTCGGCCCTCTTGTTTTAGTCGAGCAACTATCTTTTTGACATCCTGTGCTTTTGATTTGTCGGCGACAAGAACAGCATCTGGAGTTTCAACAACTACCAAATCTTTCACGCCGACCGTAGCAACCAGCCTTTCCTGACTCATTACAAAGGTATTTGTTGATTGTTCCTGAATCACATCACCCACACTTACATTACCATCGTTATCGGCATCCAAGTAATCCGACACACTCGACCAAGCACCCAGATCAGTCCAGCGACAATCGAGCGCTAACATTTTCACGGAAATATTCAGGTCGTTCAGTGCGTCTATATTCTCGATTACGGCAAAATCAATGCTGTCTGAGGGAGACTGCGAAAACGCTTCTTCGTCAACACGTATAAAGTCCAGATCCACTTTGGCGTTTTCAATTGCTAAGCCACAGGTTTTGTCAATTTCTGGATTTAAAGCCTGAAGCGAACGACTCCAGATTGACGCCGATACAACAAACATGCCGCTGTTCCAATAGAAATTTCCCGTTCGAATGTAATCTTCAGCGACCTTCTTTTCTGGCTTTTCTTTAAATGCGACGACTCGGTTAAGACCATCATTCGATTGCTCCCCCATTTCGATATAGCCGTATCCGGTGTGTGCCCATTCTGGCTTGACACCAAACACGCCAATACTTGGCTTATTGGTCAACGCATTACACATCTGAAGGGCAGTATCGACAAAGTTTCCGGGCTGCTCGATGGCATGATCTGCGGGCAACACCACCATTAGTGCTTCACCTAAATTCTGCTCAATGTATTTGGCAGCGAGGGTCAAAGCTGGTGCCGTATTTTTCGCTGTTGATTCTAAAATGATAGCGGTTAGTTTTTGATTGGCTTCTTGCGCTTGTTGAGCAATCATAAATCGATGTTGCTCATTGCAAACGACTATTGGCGCTAATATTTCAAGACCAGGATCTGTAGTGGACAACAAATTACAGCGTACTAACGTCTGCTGAAACAGGCTTTGATCATTAATGAGTTTGACTAATTGCTTGGGGTATAAATTCCTTGAGACTGGCCAAAGTCGCGTTCCGGCCCCACCCGATAAAATCACAGGAATGATTTTCATCTGCTTGTCCATAATCCTTTTGAAGTAAAGGAATCTTACCGGATTTTAGAAAAATAAGGAATGGTTGAGACGCGAAAACGCGTCTCACGGGTAGAGAAAACTTAAAGTTTGATGAATGCTTTGTTTTTCTCAAACGTTGCTTCACCAATACCTTTCACATCCATTAATTGCTCGGGATGTTTAAAACCGCCCAGTTGCTCACGCAGCTCGACAATTGCTTGAGCCCGCTTTTCACCGACACCCGTTAGCTTCTCCGCCAACTCCATTGCCGATGCAGTGTTCAAGTTCACTTGTGCCATGGCAACCGCAGACGTTTCCGTCGACTCCGCAGATTCAACAGCGTATCCATTAACCGACACGCCCAGTGCAAGCATCCCTACCAATACTAAAGTTTTCAAGTAAGTCATCCTGATTCTCCTTTCCATTTCATTTTGTATGATTAAGTTGAAAACAATATCTACTCATCTCTCGAGTAGATGAGCGCATTGTAAAAACTCAATTTCCGTCTTACAACAGGGAGGCGATAGAATCAGATATTTCGCACAAAGCCTTTAGAGGATCGCTGGCTTTGGTAATGGGTCGACCGATAACGAGATAATCGGAACCGCTTTTAATGGCTTTTTCAGGCGTCATAATACGGGTTTGGTCGTCGCTGGCCGCACTGATGGGCCGGATGCCCGGGGTTACTAACTGGAAGTCGTTACCAATCGTTGACTTCAAACTTGTTGCTTCTTGCGCCGAACATACGACTCCGTCCAATCCGCTTTGATGCGCTAACACGGCCAACGATTTGACTTGCTCTTCAAGACTGACCGTCACACCTAATTGATGCAATTCAGTTTCCGACATACTGGTCAACACAGTCACTGCGATTAACTTGGGTCGCTCTTTACCTAAGCTTTCCAGAGCCTCACGCGCGGTTGACATCATTTTTTCACCACCCGAGGCATGCACATTGATCATCCAGACTCCCAGATCGGCAGCGGCTAGACAGGCTTTCGCAACAGTATTGGGGATGTCGTGAAATTTCAGGTCGAGAAACACGTCAAAATCGTATCCGACAAGTTTTTTAACCAAGCCAGGACCAAAGTGTGTGAACATTTCTTTACCAATTTTTAACCGGCATTTCGCGGGGTCAAGCTGATTGACCAGAGTCAGGGCTTGGTTCTCATCATCGAAATCCAGCGCAACGATGATTCTCGGATCGTTTTGGTGATGGGCTGACAACTTACTCTCCTTCCAGTCCAACAATTGGTTTCACTGCACCCCAGTGTTTGCAGCTGGGGCACTGCCAAAATAAGGTTTTTCCACTGAACCCGCAGTGGCCACAACGATAAATCGGTTTGGTCGCAAACGACCGTGAAATAATTCGATAGAGTATTTCCAGACTCGGGCGCGCACTTGATTGCGCGTGCTCAAGATGCAACTCGATCAGTCTCAGTAACCCTTTTAATGACGGGTATCGCTCAAGTTGTTGCGCAATAAACTCTGCTGCAGAACGATCGCCATCTTCATCTCGTAATAGCTCGGCATAAGCCAACGCGACCGAGGTGCTTCCACCCTGAGACAGGGTACTCTTTAAAAATTGGCGATAGCCCTTGTCGTCTTTCAACGCATGAAAGCAATTGCGAATTTTCTCGAGAACTTCCGAAATAAATTCCGGGCTTTGTTTCACCAGTTCACGATAATACTTCAGTGCCAGCTTGGGTTGTTCTTGCGACATAGCCAATTCACCGCGAATAATATTCGCTCGCACACAGCTCGCATCGATTGAAACGGCACGTTTCAACGATTGATAAGCCAACTTTATCTGGTGTTGACTGATTTGTTGCTCTGCCAATTCGCAATAGAAATTGGCAATTTCACCAGCGTGATCCTGGTTGTCAACCGACTGCAGTTGTTCAGCGACCGTTACCGCCTTGCTCCAGTCTTTGGTCTGCTGATAAATTTGCATTAACTGCCGTAAACTGGTGGCCTTGTGTCGCGGTTCTTGCAGTAACTCTTTGAATATACTTTCGGCGCGATCAAACAGTCCGGCGGCCATGTAATCCAGCCCCAACTCTCTTAGCGCGCGCTTACGCGTTCTCGAATCGAGGGTTGGCCGGGCAATTAAAACCTGATGGGAACGAATGGCCAGGTCCACTTCTCCGCGTTTTCGGTACATATTGCCTAATGCGAGATAAGTGTCCGCTGTTTCAGAGTCGACCTCTAACATTTTAACGAAAGTATCAATGGCCCGATCAGGCTGTTCATTCAGCAGATAATTCAGGCCATCAAAATACTGACGCGATAACCCAGCTGTCTGATTGGCTCGCTTTTTGTTTTGTTGACGTTGCCCCAAACGAAAACCACTGTAGGCAGCAACGGGAAGCAACAAAACAATTAGATAGAACCAAAGTTCTGTCATTTAGTAGTCATCCCTGATGGGCAAAGCTCTTAAATTGTCGACTTCTTTGGACTTTTGCTCCAACTTTCGTTCCAGGCTTTTAATTTGTAACTTTCGCTTTAGCATTGAAGGACTCACGCTAACTATGCCCAACAGATACCCCATCACCAAAAAACCAACCATGATAAAAGCTAACGACAGCTCCATTTGCCCAACGAAAAAGCTTAATGTCACGTTCTGGTCGTTTTGAGCAAAAAATAGAATGGCCAGTGTGCACACAGCTAGAAAGAAAAGAAAACCAATGATACCCCGCACACTCAACTCCTGTTGGTAAAGTCGCCTGTAATTTTCAGGCATAAAAAAAGGCAGGTCAATGACATGCCTTCGATATTCATCAAATTTAACCCATTAATTATTTTGAATGCTCTCGTTTACCCTGTCGCGCAATTCTTTACCCGGCTTAAAATGCGGAACGTACTTGCCTGCCAAAGTCACCGCATCGCCAGTTTTAGGGTTACGACCAGTTCTTGGGGCTCTAAAATGCAACGAAAAGCTACCAAAGCCTCGTATCTCGATGCGCTCTCCTCGAGCCAGTGCCTGCGCCATATGTTCGAGCAGGCTTTTAACCACCAACTCAACATCTTTTGCCGACAATTGCGTCTGGTGAGTCGCCAAACGTTCGATTAATTCAGATTTGGTCATGGATAAACCCGTTTTCCTTGTTATTCAAAAGGTTATATATATTTAAAATAGTACAAAACGGGGGCAGAGATCAAAAAAAAATGCACTTAATCAAAGGATTAAGTGCATTTAATCTCATTAAGAGGTGTTTTTTAGGCGTCTTGTTGATCCATTTTCTCTTTCAACAGGTCACCCAGAGTCGCTGGACCGCTGTCTTCAGTCTGTTCTTTACTGAATTCTTTGATCGCCTGCTGCTCTTCCGCATGATCTTTTGCTTTGATCGACAAGTTAATCACACGGTTTTTGCGGTCAACGCCGATGAACTTAGCTTCAACATCATCGCCAACATTCAAATGCTTTGATGCGTCTTCAACCCGCTCTGCGCTGATTTCAGAAGCTCTCAAGTAGCCTTCTACATTCTCAGACAGTTCGATTTTCGCGCCTTTGGCATCAACTTCGGTGACTTTACCGTTAACGATAGAGCCTTTAGAGTTTGACGACATGAAGCCTGAGAAAGGATCTTCGTCAACCTGCTTGATACCTAAAGAGATACGCTCGCGCTCAGCGTCAACGGCCAGTACAACCGCTTCAACTTCGTCGCCTTTCTTGAAGTCACGTACCGCTTCTTCGCCTGGCAAGCTCCACGAGATATCAGACAAGTGAACAAGACCGTCAATACCGCCGTCAAGACCAATGAAAATACCGAAGTCTGTAATTGACTTGATTTTGCCAGAAACACGGTCGTTCTTGTCGTGCTTGGACGCAAATTCGTTCCAAGGATTAACTTTACACTGCTTGATACCCAGTGAAATACGACGACGCTCTTCATCGATATCCAATACCAATACTTCAACTTCGTCGCCCAGGCTAACTACTTTGCTTGGGTGAATGTTCTTGTTGGTCCAATCCATTTCAGAAACGTGAACCAGACCTTCAACGCCTTCTTCGATCTCAACGAAGCAACCGTAATCGGTTAAGTTGGTCACACGACCGAAGATGCGAGCACCTTCTGGGTAACGACGTGCGATATCAACCCATGGATCTTCGCCCAATTGCTTAAGACCCAATGAAACACGCTGCTTGTCTTTGTCAAACTTAAGAACTTTAACGTTAATTTCGTCGCCAACCTGAACAATTTCAGATGGATGCTTAACACGCTTCCAGGACATATCAGTGATATGCAACAGACCGTCAACGCCACCCAAATCAACGAACGCACCGTAATCAGTCAGGTTCTTAACGATACCTTTAACTTCGGCGCCTTCATTCAGCTTAGCCAATAATTCTTCGCGCTCAGCGCTGTTTTCGTCTTCGATCACACTTCGACGAGAAACAACCACGTTGTTACGCTTTTGATCCAGCTTGATTACTTTGAATTCAAGCTCTTTGTTTTCAAGGTGTGTTGTGTCACGTAGCGGACGAACATCAACCAATGAACCGGGCAAGAACGCACGAATTTTATTAATTTCAACTGTGAAACCACCTTTAACTTTACCAGTGATTACACCGTGAACTTTTTCGCCAGCTTCGTGAGCTTTCTCAAGTTCTTTCCACGTTTCGAAACGCTTGGCGCGCTCACGAGATAAACGAGTTTCACCGAAGCCATCTTCAACGGCGTCGAGTGCGACTTCAACTTCATCACCAACCTCAACTTCTAACTCACCAGCGGAGTTAGTAAACTGGTCTCGAGGGATAACACCTTCGGACTTAAGGCCAGCATTTACTGTTACCATTTCGCTGTCGATAGCAACAACAGTACCAGTGACAATTGCGCCTGGGCGCATTTCTACTTCTTGAAGACTCTGTTCAAATAGTTCTGCGAAATTTTCGCTCATTACCTGATTCCTAGATTGTTTAGCCAAATATTTATGGCTTTGTTTCGTCCAGTAATTCGATTCCTGAAAAACCGGGTCTGTTAAAAAACTCACTTTCATCCTTGCAGCGAGTACCGTAAAGCATTAAATTATCTCAAAAGCTCAACCATTCTCATCAAGCTTTTTTGTCGCATATTCAAGCACTTGCGCGAAAACTTGGTCGATAGAATAATTCGAGCTATCAACTACAAAAGCACCCGCCGCGGGTACCAGTGGGGCCACGGTTCGAGTGCGGTCACGCTCATCGCGTGCTTTTATGCTTTCTAAAAGGGCCGCTAGACTAGCATCTATCCCCTTTTCTTTCAACTGATTATAGCGTCTTTGGGCCCGGGTTTCAGCGCTCGCGGTGAGGAAAATTTTTGCTTCGGCGTCAGGGAAAACAACGGTTCCCATGTCACGACCGTCGGCAATTAATCCGGGCGGTTTTCTGAAATCTTTCTGTTTTTGTAACAAGGCCTCACGAACCTCGGGGATAGAAGCGACCTCACTGGCGCGTTGACCCGCTTCATCCGTTCGTATTAAATCACCAACCGCTTCATCACCCAGATAAGCAATAACTTCACCGGTGGAAGGCTCTGTCTTAAAGCTAAGCGGCATGGAACGTGCGAGATCAACCAGTTCCTTAATTTGGTTCGACTGGATATTTGCTCGTTGCGAGGCAAGCCCCAGAACTCGATAAATAGCCCCACTGTCGAGAATAGGCCAGTTCATCGCTCGCGCTAAGCGAAATGCAATGGTGCCCTTACCCGATCCCGAGGGACCGTCGATTGTAATAACCGGAGAATTTGACATTTTCCCACCAGAATTTGAAAAGTGGCGCTATTTTAGACAAATACAGATAAAAGACAAGCGGTGACTCACAGGCAAATCGTTGCTAGTTGCTAGTTGCGAAACTCGTTACTCGAAACTCGTTACTCATTTCTCGCCTCTCGAAACTATGCCTTTCGCTGAAATTCCCGCATAAACTCAATCAACGCACGCACGCCGTCTATGGGCATTGCGTTATATAGGCTTGCGCGCATTCCTCCGACGCTCCGGTGCCCTTTTAAATGGGTCAAGCCACAAGACTCTGCCTGAGTTAAGAATTGCTCATTCAAAGCATCATCCGCTAGCGTAAATGGGATATTCATTCGTGAACGATTTTTGGGAGATATCGGGTTGGCGTAAAACTCGCTTTGGTCGATAAAATCATACAACAAAGCAGCTCGTTCATCGGCTCGCTTTGCCATCTCCGAGACACCACCTTGATGTTTGATCCAGTCGAAAACCAGGCCCGCCAGGTACCAGGAGTAAGTGGGCGGTGTATTGAACATGCTGGCGTTTTCGGCAAGCACTTTGTATTGCATCAAACTGGGAACTTGTTGAGCCAGTTCACGCTCCAGTAGATCTTCACGAATAATTACTATGGAGAGACCTGCAGGGCCAATATTTTTTTGTGCACCGGCATAAATCAAAGCGTAATCCTCGACATTAATTGGTCGAGACAAAATGTTCGAAGACATATCGGCAACAAGCTTGCCTTTGGCTAGATTCGGTGTGTCCGGAAACTCAACGCCGCCGATGGTTTCATTCGGTGTAAAGTGCAGGTAATCGAACGACTCCGGCAATGTCCACTGTGATTCAGCGGCAATCGAAACCAAACCATTGTGTTGTTCCAAAGCAGAAACCACAGAGACCTCGCCAAACTTCCTCGCTTCGGCAATGGCTTTTTTCCCCCAAATGCCAGTTTCAACGTAAACCGCCTTAGACTGCAGTAAATTCATCGGCACGGAAGCGAACTGAAACGATGCTCCACCGGCAGTAAACAGAACCCGATAATGTTCTGGGATCGACAATAGCTCGCGCAGATCCGACTCTGCCTGCTCAGCTATGAAAGAAAAGTTTTTTCCACGATGACTGAAATCCATCACCGACAATCCAGTACCGTGCCAGTCAAGAAACTCTCGCTGCGCGGTCTCCATCACTTCTTTTGGCAACATAGCCGGACCGGCACTAAAGTTAAAGGGAGGCCAATGTTTTTGCATCGTTCATCAACTCTGAAAATATTAAATTTGATACAAAAAGAGCCGTAAAAACGGCTCTTTGTTTAAGTCTTTAAACCGGATTTTCTCATTAAAACATCAGCATTAAAAAGAAAAACCGGTTATGACGACACATTACTCTTGGTCGGAGCTCTCATCGGAATCCGAAGCGTCTGGAGTATCGGATGGCTTGCTTGCCTCCGCTGCCACACCGTCCGCTTCAGAGACTGTATCGGCATCATCCAGACTTTCTTCATCTTCTTCCAGTTCTTCGATGCGCTCCATACCAACCAGCGAATCACCTTCATCCAGACGAATCAGACGCACACCTTGAGTATTACGTCCCATTACCCGTAACTCATCGACTCGAGTACGAACCAGAGTCGCATTGCCGGTGATCAACATTATCTCATTGCCATCACAGCAGTGAACCGCGCTAATCACTTTTCCGTTACGTTCGCTGGCAACAATTGAAATGACGCCCTGACCACCACGACCGCGCACCGGATGGTCATCCATTGCGGTACGTTTACCGTAGCCATTTTCTGTTGCTGTCAATACTTCACCTTCGTCAGATGCTTTCACCAGTGAGACCACGCGCTGATCGTCCTGCAGTCGCATACCACGAACCCCTCGCGCGGTGCGGCCCATTGCACGGACATCCTGCTCACTAAAGCGGATGACTTTACCAGCATCACTGAACAACATTAACTGGTCATCGCCTTCAGTAATTACGGTACCAATCAAAGCGTCGTCATCGTCGAGACTGACTGCAATGATTCCGCCTTTACGCGGACGAGAGAATTGCTCCAGTGACGTCTTCTTAACGGTCCCCGACGACATCGCCATAAAGACGTATTTGTCTTCATCGTAGCCGTCGACCGGCAGAATAGACTGAATTCGCTCATCTGGATCCAAAGGCAACACATTAACAATTGGTTTACCGCGCGAACCTCGACCCGCCTGAGGCAACTCGAAGGTTCTCAACCAATACACTTTACCTTTGCTCGAGAAACACAAAATGGTGTCGTGGGTACTGCACACCGTGAGTTTCTCGATAAAATCTTCATCTTTCATTTTTGTTGCTGACTTACCGCGTCCACCACGGCGCTGCGCCTGATAATCGGCGAGAGGCTGGTACTTGGCATAACCCTGATGCGACAAAGTGACCACCACGTCTTCTTCAGTGATCAAATCTTCCATCAGCAGATCAGCGCTGCTGTTAGTAATTTCTGTGCGACGCTCATCACCAAACTCGTCACGAATGGCCACCAGCTCTTCACGGATCACTTCAAGTAAGCGCTCGTTGCTGGACAAAATGGCCAGTAGCTCGGCTATCTGTGCCAACAGCTCTTGATAATCAGCAATGATTTTCTCGTGTTCCAAACCGGTTAATTTGTGCAACCGTAAATCAAGAATGGCTTGAGCTTGCTCGGGCGATAAATGATAGCGGCCATCGACCAGACCGTAGGAGGCATCCAGACCTTCCGGGCGACAAGAATCGGTGCCCGCTTTTTCCAGCATATCAACGACCTGACCAGGCGCCCACGACTTGGCGACCAACTGCTCTTTTGCCTCAGCCGGACTTGGCGACTGTTTGATTAACTGAATGATTTCATCAATATTTGCCAGCGCAATGGCCAACCCTTCCAATACATGGGCTTTTTCTCGCGCTTTTCTTAATTCAAAGATGGTACGTCGAGTGACCACTTCGCGGCGATGCTTAATGAAGGCATCGAGCATATCTTTCAAATTAAAGATCCGCGGCTGGTTATTTTCCAACGCCACCATATTAATGCCAAACACCGTTTGAAGCTGGGTCTGGGAGTAAAGATTGTTCAATATAACTTCCGACACCTCGCCTTTGCGAAGCTCGATAACCATTCGCATGCCATCTTTGTCGGACTCATCACGCAGACCTGTGATCCCTTCGATCTTTTTGTCTTTTACCAATTCGGCAATTTTCTCAATCAAACGAGCCTTATTTACCTGATAAGGTAACTCGGTCACAATGATGCTTTCTTTACCCGATTTTTCATCGGTCTCGATGTGCGTTAATGCACGGATGTAAATACGTCCGCGACCGGTTCGGTAAGCTTCTAAAATTCCAGCCCGGCCATTGATAATACCCGCAGTCGGAAAGTCCGGACCGGGGATGTGTTGCATCAACTCGTCCAGCTCAATGTCCGAGTTATCAATCAGTGCCAAACAGCCGTTAATCACTTCGGTCAGGTTATGCGGCGCTATATTAGTCGCCATACCAACTGCAATCCCTGAAGAACCGTTCACTAAAAGATTCGGGACCCGTGTTGGCAGAACCGTCGGCTCAGACTCACTGCCATCGTAGTTCTCTTCGAAATCAACGGTTTCTTTGTCCAAATCGGCCAACAATCGATGCGCCATCTTCGCCATACGAACTTCGGTATAACGCATCGCAGCGGGTGAGTCGCCGTCAACCGATCCAAAGTTTCCTTGACCGTCTACCAGCATATAACGCAATGAGAAGGGTTGCGCCATACGGACAATGGTGTCGTAAACAGCAGTATCACCATGCGGGTGATATTTACCGATCACGTCCCCGACCACACGGGCGGATTTTTTGTACGGTTTATTAAAATCATTGCCCAGTTCGTTCATCGCGTACAAAACACGACGGTGAACCGGTTTCAGACCATCACGAACATCCGGCAACGCCCGCCCAACAATTACGCTCATTGCGTAGTCGAGATAAGAGTTCTTCAGTTCGTCTTCAATGTTGATCGGTAGGACTTCTTTTGCAAACTCACCCATAAATACAAAAAAACCTTATTATTCAGTTAGTTATTATTTGTTGACTAATCCTTGCACAAGCCCGTGATTATACCACGAAACCTTTAATTCGTGCCTTTATTTTTAGCTAAAATAACCTCTCTTGCTGCCTTTTTGAGCAGATTGATTATTTTTCCAACAATTCTAATTCTGCAACGGACTGGACAAAGTTTTAACAATAGATTGCAATTTCGAAATTTACCGACACAGACCCACTTTTGCCACTTAGAGCCAGTCTAATGAAATGCTATACTCCGCTCCAAAGTTAACAGAATTATCAGGAACTTACTGTGTCTCAACTTGTTGATACCCTAGTGTTTAGCCGCTGGATTGCGACCGTCAACGACAACAATACCGTGTTAGAGAACCACGGCATTGCGATTAAAAACGGGAATATTCTGGCCATTGAGCCAGAAAATGAACTGCGAGAAAACTACTCGGCAAATCAGGTGGTCGAACTGCCGGATCATCTGCTGACCCCGGGTTTTGTCAACGCCCACACCCACGCTGCCATGAACATATTGAAGGGTTTTTCTGACGATCTGCCATTAATGGAATGGCTGCAAAACCATATATGGCCTGCCGAAGGTAAACTGATGAGCGACGACTTTGTTTACCAGGGCACTCAATTGGCCATAGCCGAAATGCTAAAAGGTGGGACCACCTGCTTCAACGATATGTACTTTATGCCCAACAGGGCCGCTCAGGCTGCCATTGACGACAATATTCGAGCCGTCATTGGCCTGACCGTTATCGATTTTCCCACAGCCTGGGCGAAAGATGCGCAAGAGTACATAAACAAAGGCCTTGCTGTGTACGATGAATACAAGGGCCAACCGGGTGTGAAATTCAGTTTTGCCCCGCACGCCCCCTACACCGTGTCGGATGATACCTTGAGTAAGATTGGCACTTTGTCGCAACAACTCGACATCAACATACATATGCACGTTCATGAAACCGAGCACGAAGTGAACGAAGCGGTAGAAAAGCATGGCAAGCGACCACTTGCCCGGTTGCATCAACTGGGTTTGTTATCGCCTTTGTTTCAGGCGGTGCACATGACATGCGTTAACGAACAAGATTTAGCTCTGGTAAAAGACAATCACGTTCATATAATGCATTGTCCAGAGTCCAATATGAAGCTGGCCAGTGGGTTATGCCCTATTGGAAAGTTCCAAAAAATAAATACCAACATTGCCATCGGTACCGATGGCAGCGCCAGTAATAACGACCTCGATATGCTGGGTGAAATGCGAACCGCGGCACTACTTGCCAAAGTAAGCTCTGGCGATGCCAGTTGCTTTTCTGCGCACGATGCTTTGAAAGCCGCAACTCTGGGCGGTGCCAAAGCACTCGGACTTGAAGACATCTGCGGCAGCATCGAAGTGGGCAAATCGGCCGATCTTTGCGCGATCGATTTAAACCATATAGCAACCCAGCCGGTGTTCGACCCTGTCTCTCAATTAGTCTATGCATCAACACGAGATCAGATCAGCCACGTCTGGACGCAAGGCATATTGCAAATCCAGGAGGGTTCATTCGTGCGTATTAATATCAACGATCGAATGAACATCGCCGAACACTGGCAACACAAACTTAATCGCGAATTAAACCGACAGTAAGAGACATCCCATGGAAAACCGAAATGTAGATCTGGGCGAAATCAAAAAGTTTGAAGATCTTGCCGAACGCTGGTGGGACAAAAACAGCGAATTCAAACCACTGCACGATATTAACCCACTGCGCGTTGACTTTATCGACACCCATTGTGGCGGCGTTGCCGGAAAACGTATATTAGACGTTGGTTGCGGCGGTGGCATACTCGCCGACGCGCTGAGTCAAATGGGTGCGAAGGTCACTGGCATTGACATGGGCGAAGCGCCTTTGTCGGTGGCACAACTGCATCAACTCGAAACCAAACAACAGGTTGAATACATCAAAACAACCGCCGAAGAAATGGCACAAGCGAAACCGGAAAGTTTTGACATTGTCACCTGTCTTGAAATGCTGGAGCATGTGCCCGCCCCGGACTCGGTTATTGGCGCTTGTCAAACACTGGTCAAACCCGGAGGCGACGTATTTTTTTCGACCATCAATCGAAACCCCAAAAGCTTTCTTTTTGCCATTGTTGGTGCCGAATACGTTTTGAAAATGCTTCCCAAAGGCACCCACGAATACAATAAATTCATTCGACCTTCGGAACTGGATCGATGGGCCAGGCATTGCGGTCTTGAATTGCAAACCCTTACCGGGATGCATTTTAACCCGTTAACTAAAAAGTATTGGTTGTCCGACAGCAACGTCGATGTAAATTACTTATGTCACTACAAAAAACAACAATCATGAAACAACCGGAAGCTGTATTGTTCGATCTTGACGGCACCTTTGCCGACACCGCTCAAGATCTGGCCTTTGCATTAAACGAAGTCTTAACATCGCAAGGAAACGAACGACTTACTTTCGACGCGATTCGCCCTTACGTCTCAAAAGGCGCTCCCGGACTGATTAAACTGGGCTTCGGTTTAACCCCGGATGACAACCATTACGAAGTGTTACGACAGCGTTTACTCACCATCTACGAGCGAAATATTTGTCGTCGCACCGTGCTCTTCGAAGGTATCGAAAACACCATTTCTTTACTTGAGTCGGCTTCCATCCCCTGGGGAATCGTCACCAACAAACCGGAGTTTTTAACCACCCCCCTGATGCAACAGCTGGACATGGATAAGCGGGCCTCGGTGGTCATCAGCGGCGATACCTTTGAGCATAAAAAACCTCACCCGCGTCCATTGCTCGAAGCTTGTCGACACATTAGCGTAGCGCCCGAGTCAAGTTGGTACGTTGGTGATGACAAACGTGACATCGACGCGGCCAAAGCGGCCAACATGCTCTCTTTTGCCGCGCTTTGGGGTTATTATCCCAGCAACGAAAACCCACAAGACTGGCAAGCGGATTACAACTTAACCAATGCGCATCAATTATTAGAAAGCCTCAAACTTTGTTTACTGAAACAGTCGAATTAATAATACGAAAGAAAGTCTTCGATACAAAAATGCCCTCTTGTGAGGGCATTTGTTTGAGCCTGAATTCAACGCTTACCCACACACCTTTTTTAAAGCATCAGCAACGTAACCCAGGCATTGGGTGTTCAGTCCTGCGACATTGATGCGGCTGGAATCGGCCATGTAAATACTGTATTCCTTGCGCAACTGCCGAACTTGCTCCTGGGTAATATTCAAATAGCTGAACATCCCTTTTTGTTTGGTGATAAAACTGAAGTCTGTCGACAAGTCTCGCTCGTTAATATTATCTAACAAGCCCTGACGCAACGACTTGACTCGGGTGGCCATGGCATTGAGTTCGTCTTCCCATTGTGTTCTTAATTCGGGTGTATGCAAAACAATATCCACCAGGAACCCGCCGTAAGCCGGCGACATGGAGTAGTTTGCCCGGGCAACGTCCTGAATTTGCGACTGCATGGCGTCAGCTTGTGTTTGGCTCTCTGACTGAACCATCAAACAACCGGTACGCTCTCGATACAGTCCAAAGTTTTTCGAACAAGACGAAGCAATGACCATCTCTGGTACCGACTCGGATAAGTGTCGAACGCCTTTCACGTCCTCCAGAAGTCCATCACCCAATCCTTGATAGGCTATATCGACAAACGGAATAAAACCTTGCTTAACCGCTCTTTCGGCGATCCGTTGCCAGTGTTCAAAACTCAAATCGGCTCCAGTTGGATTGTGACAGCAGCCGTGCAAGAGCACGATGTCGTTTTTTCCGAGCTTGGCCAGTTGTTCGTCCATGGCGTTGAAATTCACCAGTCCCGATGACGAGTCAAAATAGGGATAGCTCTGGGTTTTAAATCCGGAAGCACGAATGGTTGGAATATGATTGGCCCAAGTTGGGTCACTCACCCAAACCGTGAGGTCACTACCGAGACGACGTAATGTTTCAAAACCGACGCGCAATGCGCCGCAACCACCAGGCGTTTGAATACCAGCAACTCGCCCGTGCTGTAGAGCTTGCGAATCAGCACCAAAAATTAATTCCTGAATGCCTTGCACAAACCCCGGAACACCCATTGGGCCTATGTAAGTTTTCGAGTCTTCTTGAGCGAGATGCGTTTGCTGGGCCTTTTGAATAGCCTGCATTATGGCCGTATGACCTTCTTCATCGCGATAAACACCAACACCCAAATCTACTTTCTTCGGGTTATTGTCGTCTCGAAACATGGTGATTAAACCGAGTAAAGGATCCGCCGGTAACGCTTCTAATCGCTCGAACATGGAATGGCTCCGTTAAAGTTTGGTTGAAATCGTCAATCTGAAATGAGCGCATTGTACTCTTTCGATCTTGACTGCGCCAGATTTCGGCTCAGTAATCGGACCGGGCACCCAAGCAAAGAGTTATGAGTCTGTCGTTCCATAAGGCAATTCGACGCCTATCATCACCCCCTGGCGATCCTGTAGATTTCTGGCAAAATAACGCCCCCGGTGAAATTCCGCAATCAGGCGCACAATGTACAGCCCCAGTCCCAGATGTGTCTGTTCATCACTGCGATGAATTTCGGCACGCCGAGATTCCATCGAAGCAAATAACGATTCTTGTTCGATTGCTGGCAAGGACGGCCCTTCATTAACCACACTGATAGCAACCATTTCGGCCTGATATTGAATCACCAGTTCAATCGTCGAGCCAGCCGTTGCAAAATCGCGTGCGTTAGACAGCAGTTTATCCAACAGTTGAGCGATTAACTCGGGAGAGACTAAAACGGATTTTCTCTGACCCTGCTCCGTCAGAGCAAGTTGGTGCCTCGGATAAAGAGACGATACCTGGTCGACATACTCTCGAATAAATTTTGACAGATCGATAA
>JBPEWV010000125.1:0-8080 GCA_052032335.1 Pleionea sp.
GAAGTATCATCAGACATATCCTTGGAAAGTTTACTTAATCTTTCTAATTTTTCCTGATCAACAATGACACTTTCGATTCTTTCAAACAACTCTTTGCAATCAGCATAATATTCGAGTGATGAAACGTTCAACTGCTTTTTAAGAAAATCGTCGCGTTCTGAACGAATGATATCGATCAACGGCTTATAGGATTCATTACCTTCAACCGAATCGGCTGTTTTGGCAGTCACAAATGAGAAACCCAGCGATTCATACCTTGGAATATCACCCAGCTTCATACGCACGCGTGATGGATAGAATAGCCCTAACTTTATGTATTTATGTTGATCCAATTGATAGCGTACTCTAATGCCTTGCCGGCGAAGTGTAGCAATCATATCTGTATAGGCTTGGAGCGTCGAATAGTCGTACTTATAGATGAGCTTTTCCAGTGCATTAAGACCAAACTCATTATTCCTTAATTGACCGCCATAATTAAAGTACACTTCCAGTAAATCGAGTCGATTATCCAGTACTAATTTATCAAATAAGTTGTTCGGATATTTGAGACCGGAACGAAGACCTATAAAGTCTCTCGATAAATCGACGGTTTTAGGAATCAATTCGGCAACAGGAATATCTTGCCGCTTGCTATTGAGAATACTGTAAATATCTTCTGGGCTGAACTTTGAAACTGCCAATATTTTTTCCACTGGCACCAAGCTCCAATTAATCGTGTTTTGCCGTACTGCCTTGTCACCATGCTTGCTCTCTAGCCAATGCTTGAGATCTCCGTGCTCTACCGAGTTAAGATGATTGGCATTTTCTTTCTTAATTTGACGATTATAAAACCCATAGGCGTCATTTTTATCGATAAAAAAAGCTAGCGCTTTGGCAATCGATGCTTCGTCGTAGCTTACGCTCAACCTGTCGAACAGCTCTGGAATCTGGTCTCGCCATTCTGATGCCGCTGTTTCGTAAATATTATAGTTAGTTCGGCATTCATGTGCTTGTAGAAAAAGTGGCGGCTCTTTTAGAGCGTTTTTTATTGTCTGAACATCTTTAACATACTCGGATTGCTCTTCTTGCTCGATGGGTTTAAATGGCGTGAACGTCTCAGTCGTCGGATTGCCTTTGTTGTTCAACAACAATACCCCAGCAACCACCAACACTATCGCAAAAAAAAGTAAGATAGAGAACTTTCTCATGTTAATCCTTTTAACTTAAACAAACCTGAAACTTTAACTACTAAAGGTTGTTCTATTCGAGGTATCGCATTAAATTTTTAGACTTTATTGGTTGAACGCTCATGGGCATCCACCACAAGCACCAGTCTAAGATCAATGCCGAATAATGATTCACCGGTAACTGGGCTTTACGTTTCTAACTTTTCATCCGTTCCAAAACTATAACCAATGAGGGTTCACCGCGTAAATACGAGTCGCCACATAAATTGACGACGCGTTTGAACAGTGAAACTCTAGTATCTGATTTTGGGCATCACTTTATCTTCAAAAAACGCCTTGCATTGTGGTAGAAGATATTGGCTTTTTGTTCCTGAGTTACAAAGTCGAGTGAATTCAGAAACTCGACAGATTTCTCAATTCCTTCTGGCCACACCATTTGATCACTACCAAACATGACACGGTCAAGAATGTTAGCGGTTTGGGCGCGCTTTAAAAAATCAACCGCGTAAGACTTGGGTAAGTCATGAACCCACAACAACACGCCCAAATCAGCGTACAAGTTCGGGAACATCACCATCATGCGCACCGCCTCTTCGTAATACACTTCACCAGCGTGCATCAGGTATACACGCAGCTTTGGGTATTTAACCAGTACCGGCTCAATTAATACTGGGTTACCTTCACTTAATCGAAATTTTGGCCGCACAGCATGAATATTCACCGGTCCCCCGCCCGTATGATAAGCCACTGGAACATCGTACTTGGCACAAAGCGCCAGATAAGGATCGAAAACCGGATCGGCGAGTGATTTACCGTAATAAACCGCGCCAATTTCACCGAATATTTTAATTTCTCCCGATGCCAGCATTTTTTCAAACTCATTGAGTGGCGGCAGGGCGTCGTCAAAAGAGTATCCGGGAATGAAGCGTTGGTCGGCCTGAGCATAAGTTTTAACGCTTGACAAAGTTCCTGACACCGCAGCTCTTTCAATTTTTAGCTTATCTAGTTGTTCGATAGTAAGTTTCAGGTGTTCAGCGGCAGTTTTTGGCGAACTTGCCCCCGAACGATGGCTTCTACCGCCCCAATAGCTTTTGTCATCGTAGCTGTGCAGATGCATATCAATGATAGGCCCAGAGTAAATTGCATTCGAAGCATTTGCTATGTTTAGTAAGCAGAAACCGAAGAAAAATAGGAATGACCGATTCATTGTGAAAGTCCTTTTAATAAGCTGGGAGTTCAGTATACAAATCAACCGAGGATCATACAAGACTGGTAAATCCACAAGTCAATCACCTTTAGATGGCCGAAGCGCGAACTGATATTATAACTTTATCCGCTCAAACCTCCTGGCTTCAAACTGCAGCAGGTTCAACGATTTAAACCCAAATAAGCGAGCAAAGATAACATCCGGAAGCGATGCAATGCGTGAGTTGTAGTATTCCACAGAGTCGTTAAACCCCTCTCGCATCAATGCAATTTCATTTTCCAGATCCACCAGTTTATTCATCAGGTTGGTCACCAGCTCATTGGCTTTCAAGTCGGGATGTTGCTCAACTCTAGCGATCACCGACGATACGATTTTCTGCTCGTACTCGATAATCTTTTCCAAATTATCAGTCGTCAGCTCGTCAGAATCCAACGCGTGTCGCAATTTAACAATGGCTTTAAACAAGTTTTTCTCATGCGCCATGTATTGCTTCACAACCTTCTCTAAGCTGGGAATCAGATCGAATCGTTTCTGCATCGACACCTCAATGTTTGCGTAGTTTCGCGTGGCGCGTTGTCTTAAAAATACCAGGTCATTGTAATGAAATATCAGAATTACCAACAACATGTAAACGGGAGCAATCAGTGCGGCAGTTAAATAATCGGCAGGTGCGAAGCTGCCACGTGTGCCCAATAAAAATAACGCACCAAACATCAACGCCGCAAACGCTAAGGTCAAGCTCAACATGCCGCCATAAGCCTTGCGATACATAATAGCCGACTCAGAATAGTTAGTGATTAAAAAAGGATTATGTGGATCGTGTTTGATCGCTAACCTGTCGCCCGAGTCGTTGTCAATCTGTGCCGTACCCAATAAATACAGTTTATCGTTTTGTTGCAACTGGTATTCGGTATAGCGCCAGTCCCCTCGACGTTCAACTTTTTTCCGTTTGCTGAGCACTTCGGCATGCTCTGGGTTAACTATTACGGCGCCAAACGGATCTTGGCACAAAAAAGGCACACGCTCGGTGGTATCTCTAATGGTCACCCACTTTCTATCTTTACCACTGCCCTGCCGCTCTTCAATAATATATCGGAACCAGGCGCAAGAAGTATAAGTCAGTGGTGCTTCCATTGCTGGCCAGTCGTCAGAAAAATTGACTCGGCCTTTAATCTCTGACAGACCATACATTAAGCCCGATGTTTTACTGGTGGGCAAATTTTCAATATGCCGCTTTAGCCGAATCAATCGAAATCCAAGCCAGGTTAAGACAATACAAATCAGAATGCCGACAGCTACCACCAGATACGACCAGAAACCCGAAGTGCTTGCTCTTCTAAATTGCGAAAGTTTGGCATCGACCTTTGTCTGCAACTGGGGAGTTAACATTGAATAAAGCACTTGCTCGTCGACCTTATGCCACCAGGCAATGAGATTATTTGGAAATGGTTTGAGCTGACGATTGAACTGCTGTTGCAAAAATACCGTGTCAACAAGGGTCTGCTCAAGCGACGAGTCGATTAGGTTAACACTGTTCAGTTTCTGCAATATTTTTTGCCAATATTCTGTATCTGATTCGCCGCTCGATTCAACTCCGTAGAATAAATCGAGTTTTTGTTTTAATTGATGATTTCTCTGTTCGATCAATCGCTCAGTTTCTACAATATCATCATTCAACATCGATAGACCGTGTTCGACCAGAGGTACAATCACTGATAGTGTGAGCACAATTAAAAACACTAGAATGCGGTGAATACCCAGAGTGATGACTAAACTCAGCGCACCCAATGCGAACAAAGAAACGCCGCCACACACTTTGAGAATTACCGAGGTTCCTAACCCTGACTTTTCCTCCGACTCTGTGTATTTAGAGATCAAAGGCATTAACTGGCTTTCGGCATTGAATTCGACACTGGCGGTCGGATCGCCCAGAATATATTGCCCCATAACAAACAACGCATCGCCCGGCTCTATACGCCACTCAGTGTGTCGAGTCGCACCAATAGTCACCTGCCGAGAAACAGGAAGTGAAAATTCAAGTTCAGAATTGGATCGAGATTGCGAACGCAGCAATACTGTGCCAGAAGCGTCCGATGCGTAAAAGTCGACACCACCGGTATTAATAAACTTGGTATCCCAATAGGTATCACCGTCGGAATCCGTCTCTTCTTCTTCGTAACGATATCGATAATAAACCGATGGTTGGTTGAAATACTCACTATTCACCGTGTCCTGTGCGGAATCGACCAACACTTTCAACTTGATATCACCTTCAAGTGCAGTCGTTATCTGACTAACAGGCAGCCGCTCAATTTGCCGTAACAGCTTAATCTGACTGAAGCCCGTTTGAGAGAGCCACCAACCGGTTGCAAAAAGAATTAAGGTCAGCAGTCCGAATAGAATTTTCTGAAGAGTACTTCCGTGTAACAACACTCGTCGATTCTCCTGTTAATTTAGTAAAAAGAATAACTGGTCGGCCATCAATGTTTTAATAAGCCAGGCTGATAGCCAATCGACTTTACCGAATTGCTAAAAAAAGCACAATTGGAAATGTGCTTATAGACAAGAAACAAGCTTTTCTAAGAGTTAAAACACTTCAAACTGTTATTTTTCTCGATAGCCAAACAATTGGTGTTTGATGATTTCTTCAGCAACACCTTCTGGCAAAGCATCTTCCCACTCTCCTCTTCCCATCGTTAATTGCTTTAGAACGTCGCGCGAAAATATCCTGAACAACGACTGGTCACTGCACTCAATTCCTTTAATAAAATCATTCTCTAAGAGATGCAAATACAAATGTCGCAGTGTCTCAGGCACGACGACTTTGGTAATGTCATTAAAATCACCATTGTCATCAATCTCCGGGTATACAAACAACCGCGTATGATCCGGAAAAAGTTTGCCAAAGCCTTCGAGAATGCCTCCTTCAAGACTTTTATAAACGTCTTCATTAAAAATCTGTTTGATATTGATCATCCCAATCACAATGCCAATTTGTAATTGAGTGAACTGACGAAAATAAGCGCGTAAAGAAAAGTAACGGGTATAATCGGACACCATAACAGTGTACCCAAGCAAATTAAGCAACTTTACCCTTTCGATTAGATCTTCTTCTGAAACATTTGCATCGTTACCATAAATATCATTGATCGAAATCTCGGCAATCAATACTGTGTTATCCTCGTTTACTTGATCCATTTTTAAAAAACTTTTCTTCCCTTGCTCGATCATATCGACATTGAGTTTGGTTACGGGTTTAAACGACCCTCGAGTGGTTAGTACATTCTTTTTATAGAATAAGTCTGCCGGTATGGTCACCTTGCCGTCGGGCGTAAAAATAACAGCACGAGCTTTCCAACTTCGAATCAGATGAATGTTCTTCGCTCGATTGTCGATATCTTCAAAGTAGGGTCCACTAAACTCGATAGAATCGATTTCTATACGACCTGGCTTCAAACTGTCGCTCAGCGAGTCAATGATTCTTTTTGGATTTTCAAAGTAATAGTAAGCCGCATAGATAAGATTCACGCCCACTACACCCAAAGCCTGTTGCTGCGCTTCAGCGTTGTCATCGAACATACGCACGTGAATCACGATGTCCGAAGGTTCTGCACCGGGATACATCTGTACTCGAACACCGCACCAGGCATGACATTCGTTATTACGATTGAAACTTTTGGCTGCCACAGTGGCTGCGTAAGTGAAAAAACGCGAGGCTTTCGGGCGAGAGTCACCGACTCGTTCCAAAACCAAAGAGAACTCTTGTGCCATCATGGCTTTGACCCGAGGTTTACTGACGTATCGGCCATCTTCTTGAACACCATAAATGGCATTAGAAAACTTCATATCGTAAGCCGATATGGTCTTTGCAACGGTTCCCGCCGCGGCTCCCGCAACAAAGAAATTTCGCGCCACTTCTTGACCGGCTCCAATTTCAGCAATCGTACCGTACTTTTTCTCGTCCAGATTGATCCGCAACGCTTTATCACGAGTACTGCGAGAACTTACTTTTTGATTCATTATCACTCCGTCATTAAGAATAGGTATAAGAACGCGATTAAGATCACTAACTCAAGCATAGTAGTAATTCGTTAAAAATGAAGAATCAATAGTAGAAATCTTCGCTAACTGCATGAAAATATTCAGTTTACGGACCAGCTTTAAAGCGCGGTTTCAATAGGAGCATGGCACCAGGAAACCAAGGCTGAGCTAGCAAATAACCATTGATGGCTTTATATTACTCATCCCTCTGCGATGAAAATTAGCAAAAATTAGACAGGAATCACCATGAAATTAGTTTGCACAGTCGTCTTTTTGATAGCAATATCAACTAACGCAAGTGAACCCGAATTACTATCCACCCAGGCACAAGACGCCTTTTTCAAGCAATTGGGTAAGATGTGTGGCAATGCCTTTAAGGGGAAAATTTCTGTCGATACCGCAGGCAGCAAAGACTTCGCAAACAAACCGCTGATCATGCATGTTCGAGAATGCAACAAGTCACAGATAAAAATTCCGTTTCACGTCGGAGACGATGCCTCACGCACCTGGGTGCTCACCAAAACAGGGTCCGGGTTGTCATTGAAGCACGATCATCGACGCAAAGATGGCAGTAACGATACTCTTACCATGTACGGTGGTCACACTGTGGGTGCAGGCTGGCCCAACGTACAATCATTTCCAGCCGATGCCCCAACGCAGGAAATGTTCAGCGAACAAGGGCTACCACAATCGAACACCAATATCTGGCAGATGTTTGTTTATCCGGAATCCTTCAGTTATCGGCTAATTCGAGAAGGTCGTGAATTTCGCGTCGACTTTGATTTGACTCAAAAAGTTAAGACGCCAGTTGCTCCCTGGGGGCACAAATAGTCTGGTTAAGTCAAACTAAACTTATCTGGATCCTTGTTTACTGTGAGCCGTTGTTCGGCTTGAATTTCATTTCGATTTATTGATCGGGGTTCGTTTAAAGTGAATCAATATTTTAAGGAGTCGTCCGTCTCAGATTTCTGAGCGACTTGTTTTTGCGTTTTACGTTCGACCACTTGCTTAACTTTTTGCTCCACCTGAGGATCGGGTAGCACTGTATGGAATAAAGCCGCGATCAGCAAACCACCGTCTTTTCGCTTTCGCGCCCAATAAACCAAGCCACAGGCGAACCAAATGATTACAGCAACAATAATCCAGGGAAGAAACAGTTTCAACAATTCATCAAGCCAGTCCACGATTCATACTCAATTTACATTGGTGTAAACTACTATGGAGACAAAAACAGGAAAAACAATATTAACAGCTCTTTCAACCCACAAAAATCAAGTTACATCACACCAAACCTAAACTGAGTTTTGTGCTTGATAAAGTCCGTCATATTTTGGCAATCAATTAACCGGTGTTCGAAACGCTCTTAGAATAGTAACTTAGCGCAAGCGCTAACTGCTTCATTTCGCTCATCAGTACGCCAGATTCGTTGAATGATGATCGACATGATGGTTTGCAACTAAAACACCCTCTCGACTATTAATCTAGACCAATCATTGTCCAGCATCAGGAACCACCTTTTCAAACAAGAACCGAGGACCTCTGAATAAACCATAGGACTTAAGCCTTAATTGCGTTAATATTAGCCCGTTCGAAGAAATCGAAAAGAGGACCACAATGAGACGGATTATTTTAGCCGTGGCGCTGCTCGCCAGCACAGCTTATCTCG
>JBPEWV010000126.1:0-17921 GCA_052032335.1 Pleionea sp.
GCATCCAACCCGGTCGAAGCTCTGAGCTTGTTGAAACAACATAACTTCGATCTGGTATTGCAGGACATGAATTTTTCACGCAATACCAGTGGTGAAGAAGGCATGGAACTGCTCAACGAGATTAAGGCCCTTTATCCACTTCTTCCTGTTATCTTGATGACCGCCTGGGGCTCCATCGAATTGGCGGTCAATGGGATTAAACAAGGCGCTGCCGATTTTGTTACCAAGCCGTGGAAAAATCAGCAGCTATTACAGACCATCGAAACCTGCATCGAATTGAACCGTCCGGCCAGCCAATCACCCTTGACACGACATGAGCTGGACCAGCAATTTCAACTCGACGCCATTGTCGGAGAAGATCCGAAATTGCTCGATATTCTAACCACACTGGGTCGGGTAGCAGCCACCAATGCATCGGTATTAATTTTGGGTGAAAGTGGCACCGGAAAAGAGCTGATTGCCGACGCCATTCACAACAATTCTCAGCGTGCTGACCAAACTATGGTCAAAGTTAATCTGGGTGGCATGAACGAATCCTTGTTCGAAAGCGAAATGTTCGGACACGTTAAAGGTGCCTTTACCGATGCCAAACGTGATCGACAGGGCCGCTTCGCTCTGGCCAAAGGCGGTACCCTTTTTCTTGACGAAGTAGGCGATTTAAATTCGGCTTCTCAAGTTAAGTTATTGCGCGTTTTACAAGATCAAAGTTATCAACCGGTGGGCTCATCACAAACCTTTAAGGCCGATGTGCGCGTTGTTTCGGCGACCAACTGCGACCTTAACGAATTAATTGCCGAAGGACGTTTTCGTGAAGATCTGTTTTACCGTTTAAACTTGATTACGCTCGAATTGCCTCCGTTGCGCAATCGCCCCAATGACATTCGCTTATTGGCAGAGCGTCATTTGCGCCGCGTGGAATCTTTGTACGGATTGCAAAAACTGGCTATTGAAGACAATGGTTACGAATGGTTACTGCATCAGCCCTGGCCTGGAAATATTCGGCAATTAACGCAAACCATTGAACGCACCATTTTAATGTCGGGTGTAAAATCGATTTCAGCAACCGATCTGATGGCCTATTCACCACAAAGTCAATCAAGCACAGAATTGTCTAATTCAATGCTGCCCGACTTAACGCTGGATCAAATGGAGAAGCTGATGATTGAAAAGTCGATGATGGCCTATCAGGGCAATATCAGTAAAGTGGCTGATGCTTTGGGAATCAGTCGCGGCGCACTGTATCGTCGACTGGAAAAATTCGGAATTCAAACGTGACACTAAAAACCAAACTGTTCATTGGCGTTATTGCGCTGCATTTGACTCTCACCGTTACCCTATTCCAATTTTATCAAAGCCTGGGCGGTTATCTGATTGCTCTCGAAGTATTGCTGTTCGTAAGTTTATTCTCGTTTTTGTATTTGATTCACAAAGGCCTCGAACCGCTGGAGTACATAGATACCTTTTCGGCCATGTTAGAAGAAGGCGAATTCACCTCACGCTTCAGTCAGTTGAAGCAACCCGACCTGGACCGTCTGGTGGATCAATTCAACGCCATGCTGAATCGTCTGCATCAGGAACGATTGCGCCTGGGTGAACAACGCAGCGTGTTAGAAAAACTGATGAAAGAGTCTCCGGTGGGTGTGCTGTTGCTCGATTACGAGCAACGCATTACCGAATTAAATCCTGCGACGGAAAAACTTTTCAATACCCGATTGGATCAGGTTAAAGGTCAATCATTGAAAGCGCAGTTGAGCAGTCCTTTGCAACAGCTGTTAATGGTTCCCGAGGGTAGCAGTGAGTTATTGTTAACCGACGAGGGTAAACGCTTAAAAGTCGCGCACTTTCAAATTTATGATCGCGGATTTAACCGATCATTTTTTATGATTAATGAATTAACCGGTGATGTCTTGAAAGCGCAAAAAAACGCCTACGAAAAATTGATTCGTCTTATGTCGCACGAAGTCAACAATACCATTGCGATCAGTCATTCAATGCTGGAAAGTTCATTGTCGTACAGTCAATTGATGGCCGAGGATGATCGTTTGGATTTTGAAAAGGCAATCCAAATCGTCATGCAACGTAGCGAAAGTTTGAATCGATTTATGCAAGCTTATGCGGATGTGGTTAAATTGCCTCAGCCGGTGATTAATGAATTTAACCTGTCTCAAATGCTAAACAACCTAATAACTTTGTTTCATGCCGAGTGTGAGAAACGTCGTATCGAAATACATTCGGTTATTGACGAATCTGTAATGATCAAGGCCGATGCACACTTAATAGAGCAAGCATTGGTGAACGTGATTAAAAATGCCATCGAGGCTATCGAACATGACGGTTCGATAACCATCTCACTGCAACAGAAACCACTGAAGCGACTGATCATTCAAGATACTGGATGCGGAATCGCCGAAAAAGACAAGCAGCATCTGTTTACCCCCTTCTTTACTACCAAAGAATCGGGTCAGGGTGTTGGCTTAATGTTAATTGATGAAATACTTAGATCTCATGAAATCAATTATTCATTAAAGAATAATCCAGACAGTAATGGCGCTTCGTTTGTAATTGACTTTGCCGCTCAAAGTTAACCACTTTGGAGTTAATCGTTTCTGAGTCAGTCGTCTCTGACTGGGAACTGAAATTGCATCAGGTCGTGCCAAGTTTTACTGCTCTTTATGAAACACCGACACACGATTTCTACCACCGTCTTTGGCCTGATAAAGAGCTAGATCGGCTTGGCGATAAGCGGTTTTAGAACTGAGCTTTTCACCCGGCTCAACTACTCGAACCCCCACTGAAACAGAACAGGAGTTAGTTTTAAATTCGGGCTGCCACTTTTGATGACTCTGCTGACAAACCGAAAACAAAGACTGCTCAATATTTTCATCAGAGTCAGCGTTAAAAATCACAGCGAATTCGTCGCCGCCCAGTCGAAAACAAAAGTCTGAGGGACGACGAAAGTGTTGCAATAAAACACTCGAAAAGTCGACCAATAAATCATCGCCCTTAACGTGACCGTAATGGTCGTTGAATTGTTTGAAGTTATCTAAGTCAAATAACGCAAAAACCAGTCGACGTTTGCCCCGCCTGGCTCGTTTTAACTCACTGGTAAAACAGCTGTCGAGAAACCGGCGGTTGTACAGCTCGGTTAAAGCGTCGTGTTGCACATCGTATTCCAGCTTTTTAAGGTGGGTAATGTCGAAGGAAACGGCACAAGTGCCAATCAATTGATCTTTGTCGTCGAATAACCGAAACTTGGCTGTTTGGTAAGTGTGCATACTTCCGTCTGCGTGAGCCACTCGCTCTTCTGCCATGATCGGTTCGCTGGCTTTTTGCGCTTTCAGATCGTTTTCCCACAAAACAGACGCTATATCTTTAGGGAATAAATCAAACACATTTTTACCGACGTATTCGTGCGGCTCCGGCCCCTGCAGAACCCGAAAATGTTCGCTGGTAAATAAGACATTACCCTTTAAGTCTTTCGCAGAAATCAATATGGGCGCGTTTCTGAGAATGGCATTCATCAGACTCGCAGGCGACTTCAAAACTGAGTCGGTTACAGAATGTGGTTTATTGGGCATTATGAACTGATGTCGATTGCATGGGTAAAATTATAGTCAGTAAATGTTCAGTCAACAAATGAGCAAGACCAGAAACAATAAGAGTAAAACGTCTTGATAAAGGGCTAAAAGCCCCCTTTGCAGAACTCATTAACCAGACAGACTACTCAGTCACTCTGTACAAAATGCGCAACAAGAAGCAATATTTCGCAATTGAGATACCTAAAAAGGGTTAAATCTGTGTTTGACCACTTTTAACTGTCTTTCTCCCGATAACTGCGTATAATCGCCCACAATTTAACCAGTCTTGCGCTTTTGGGCTCACCGCCCTGTTTTGCCGTTAGCTCTATTTAGGATCGCCTGTGTCACAACCATTATTTTCATCTCTGCCGCTAACGGCGGCCATGCTTAACAATCTCCAATCACTCAACTATCAGTCGATGACACCGGTACAAGCCAAAGGCCTGCCGTTCATTCTGGCTGGCAACGATTTAATTGCTCAGGCAAAGACCGGCAGTGGAAAAACCGCCGCTTTTGGTATCGGTCTGTTACATCGACTCAATGTCAGTCAATTTTCGACGCAGGCGTTGATCATTTGCCCAACCCGAGAACTGGCGGATCAGGTGTGTAACGAGCTTCGACGCCTTGCGCGAGCCATTCCAAACACCAAGATTACGGCCTTATGTGGCGGCGTGCCCATGGGCGGCCAGATAGCATCTTTAGAACGTGCACCGCACATAGTCGTCGGCACTCCCGGACGATTGCTGAAACATTTGGCCAATGGTCGGTTAAATCTGGATTCGCTATCGACCCTGGTACTGGATGAGGCCGATCGCATGTTGGACATGGGCTTTATTGACGACATCAACACCATTATCGACTCAACGCCCGCCAATCGTCAGACTTTGTTGTTTTCAGCGACCTACCCGGACGAAATACGGTCCATCAGTTCCTCCGTTCAGACCCGTCCGGTCGAAGTTACCGTCGCAGCACGTCACGAAAACACTGACATAGAACAGGTATTCTTTGAGGTAGAACAAGGGCAACGCGAAGCAGCCTTGCTGGCAATATTGAATCACTACCAACCCGATAATTGCGTGGTGTTTTGTAACCGCAAACAACAGTGCGACCAAGTCGCCGCCATATTGAAACAGCATGGCATCGTTGCCAAAGCATTGCACGGCGACTTGGAACAACAGGATCGGGATAAGGTATTAACTCAATTTGCCAACAACAGTTGTTCAGTATTGGTAGCAACCGACGTTGCTGCTCGAGGATTGGATATTAAAGAGTTGTCGCTGGTAATCAATATCGAGTTATCGCACGACGCCGAAGTACACGTGCACCGGATTGGACGAACCGGCCGCGCAGGAACCAAAGGTTGCGCCGTCAGTCTATTCCAAGCCTCAGAAATGCCAAAAGTGATTGCGATTGAAAATGAGTGTCGTCAAACCCTCAACATCCAGCCATTGAATCAATTAGTCGAAACTGCACGCTACACAAAAAAGCCACCAATGATCACTCTGATGATTAACGGTGGACGTAAAGACAAACTTCGGGCTGGTGACATTCTAGGCGCGTTAACAGCCTCGGATAAGATCGATGGAACGGATATCGGGAAAATTGATCGGTTTGAACGCATAACCTATGTTGCTGTGCAAAGACAAAAAAGCAACACTGCGTTGGACCGGTTGAACCAGGGCAAGATTAAAGGTCGTTTATTTAAGGCACGGCTGCTAAATTGAAACGATTATTGCTTGTCGGGTTAAAGGTCATTGAACAACTTTAATCCCACCTAGCCTCCCTTCGCAAAAGTGAGTGATTGATTGGTTTGCCGCTATGGATAAGTTAGGAAAAATCTAAGGCGATGGTTTAAAGTGCGATTAATGAAATTATCGATTGTTGGTTCTCCAAACAATAGGCCATAGGAACTCTGAATGCATCCTGTCCTCCCCTTAAAACAAGGTGGTTTAACCGTCGGTGAAACGAAGTTTTCACTTTCGGTATTGAGATATTTAATCATTATTTAATGAAATGGATCATCGTTTTTGATGATCGCTTGATACTTGATTGGCAAAAGTTAGCCCTGCGGATATATTGAACAGACAAAAATAACTCATACATGGATAGAATGATGAAAACTGTTCTCCGCACCAGGGCTTTACTGCACTCTTTAACACTAACTTGCTTGCTAATTTCAACCGGTTCTTTACTTGCTGAATCCAACCAACTTATTGAAGGATTTGCCAAGTGGCAAGCCGACCGCATTGAACGTATCGCAGTGGATCAGGCGCTCAGTGATATTGCCGAAAACACCTACGTAAAAAAGTATTTTTCGCAAACGTCTCAGGCAATGGAGTTTTATGACACCATTTCAGGCCAGCGACTGATTCCGCTAATGCAATCGTACTTCCAACAAGACTTAAATCGCTTTGATCAGGTTACTCTCTGTTTAAAACACCAGTTCAAAACGCATCTTAACAACCCAACCGACTCCGATATTCAGGCAGTGACCAAAGTATTCGAAGATTTGCAAAAGCTGGCGGACGGGTCGGAGGGTGAAATTTATACCACACAGAATTTTCTTCACGACAATTGCAGTGACGTAAACCAGTCGGAACTGACGAAAAGCCGATTTATACTGACCGAACTGGACGACAAACAAGTCGACAACGCGTTAAAAATCCGCGTTAAATCGAATTTTTCACTGGACGAAGAAGCCTTAAGAGACGCTCTGTTGCAGTCATTTAAAGACAAGGTAATACCTAAAGAAAAAGCCGATAAAGTTATCTTTTTCGCCAAAAGACTGATCCGTCTAATCGAAGAAATTGAGCAGAGTATGGAAGTCATTGAGAGCAATGATGCATCCATTGCTTACGTGCAGAAAGCGCATCATATGTTATTGATTATGGACTTAGTGGGTAATGCAGCGAAAGAATTGCTTGGGTTTGAAGGATTTAATATTGCCAAGTTAAACCGCTTAAAAAACATATCACTGTTTCTTGCCGGTTTGGCCGATGCCGCCAAGCAGCCCAATGGCGCCGATCAGGTGGTTGCTATTTTGAACCAGTACGTCGATGAACAAGATACCTATAACCGCAAGCGTCACAATACTGCCTACTGGGGATTTACCCGTCAAAACGATTTAATGAGCGAAAAACCCAAAAAGGTTACCTATTTTACCTCTTGTTATTATTATGTATTTCCTTGTCGCGACAGCTTATTTCTGTCGTCCTATTACGGATTATCTATGTCGTATATCGATGAACAACTGAACGGCGAAAAGTCTTTCAAAGGAAGAGCCTATGGACCAGTCGGTGTAGAATTAAAAATGTTTAATTATCATGGTAGCCCTGTCACCATCGGTTATGCACCTGTTGACGTTGGCAACTACATTACCGCAGAACTGCGAGGAGACAGCTACGACGCTAAAACGGAAGATATTTTATCGCCCAGTATTTTTGTTTCCTGGTCATCTGCCAGTCGTCCGTTTTCAATACTGGTCGGCTATCAGGAAGACATTAAGATCGAAAACGGATTAAAAGAAGACGCGGCATTTATTGCGTTTGCTTTTGATCTGCCCATAGCCACCATATGGTGACTTTTGCTTTGTAATAGTCAAACTATGATGATAGTCGCACTTGCCAATAACTCTCTGTTTTCGGCCTGATCGACTTACGACTACTTCAATTAATTGATGGCGTTTAAAACTTGCTGAGTTGGTTGTCCTTTCATTATGCCGACTTGGCGGGTTCGCCTCCGCCACTTTGCACAACACAGTTTCTTCCTGAATGTTTAGCAGAATACAGAGCGTCATCAGCGCGTTCCAAGAAATGTTCCTTATCGTGATCGCTCGGCTGGAACTCCGCGACACCGATACTGATGGTGACATCTTTATCTTTCATTAAAAATACTTCCATGCGCTCTACTTTATCGCGCATTCGCTCAGCCAATGCAGCCGACTCTTTAATATCGGTTTCAGGCAACACCACGCAAAACTCTTCGCCACCGTACCGGGTTACAATGTCGGCGGCGCGCGCTTCCTGCATAAGTTGTTCTGCGATCTGGCACAGTACTTTATCGCCCGTTACATGACCAAATTCATCATTAATCGATTTAAAATGATCCACATCAATCATAAGTATACTCAATGGTTGCTCCGGGTTTCGTGCTACCAGAGCTAAGCGATAATCCAGGTCTGCGTCTAAGTAAAATCGATTTTTTGTACCTGTTAACGGATCCGTCACCGTCGTTGAAACAGCTTGCTCCAATTCACCACGCAAACGTTTAATCGATTGAGAGCGGCGTAAGGCCGCCTTGACCCGCGCCTGCAACTCGATGATTTCAACCGGTTTTATCAGGTAATCGTCAGCGCCAGATTCGATACCCGAAACCTTTTCGTAAATGTCTTCCATTGCTGTGATAATAATGACCGGAATATCCTGACAATCATTGCGACTTTTCAACTCTCTTAGTAACTCTATGCCATCGCCATCTGGCAAAAGTCGATCAAGCAATATCACATCGGGTAAGTTTTTCGCCAGGAACTCTCTGGCTTGTCTGGCATTTTCAACAACGGAACACTTCAAACCAATGGCCGACAGCACCGTATCAACCTGTTTCGACAATAATTCGTCATCTTCTATCAATAATAGATTGTTGGAAAAAGTCTCACTTGACTCTACAGACTCTGTTATACCAGCAAGTATTTCTCGACGACGGATCAATTCTTGATGCATCATTTTCATTCGATGCAACGCTCTTACACGGGCTATCAGCTCGCTTCGATTCACTGGCTTAGTCAGAAACTCATCTGCACCAACATTTAAACCTTTCGAGCGATTACTGGCACCATCCAATGAAGTCACTAAAATTACCGGTATCATGCGGGTTTCTTTTTTGGTTTTTAAACGCGCGGTGACTTCATAACCGTCCATGTTAGGCATCATAATATCCAGCAAAATCACATCAGGAAGTTCAGCAGCAGCCAACTGGATGGCTTCTTCACCGGAGTAAGCTTTTAGCGGAGTGAACCCATCGGCTTTTAAATACGCCGCCAAGAGCTTAACGTTTCTGGGCTCATCATCGACCACTAAAATTTTGCTTTCGCGTTTCATTGCACTCCCCTTTGCAGCAGTATTTCTATTTTTTTTAAGACTTCTTTATAACGAATTGGCTTAGCCGCATAATCATCACAGCCTGCGTCTAAAATAGCTTCTCGATCACCTTCCATTGCCCTCGCTGTAATCGCCATGATCGGAATACTTTTGGTAACGTCATTGCGCTTTAAAATTCGCGTCGCCGTTAAACCGTCGGTACCTGGCAAATGGATGTCCATTAACACTAAAGCCGGACGGAGCTCAATAATTTCAGGTATTCCAATGTCGGCATTTGTAGCGGACAATACCTCATAACCAGCTCGCTTTAAGATACCGGAGATCAATTTTAGATTGGCCAGCTGGTCTTCAATGACGTAAATAATGCTCATTATTGGTAATACCGCGTTAATACTTTATTAAACTCACTCAGTAGCGACTCGCGCGACGTAGTTCCCTTTTGAAAAATGCACGTCGCTTGCTCTTTGAGGAACTTTCGTTCGCTATCGCTGAGTAACTTAGCGGTCAAGATAACCACAGGTAAGTTGGCTGCCTTTTCTGAAGACTTTATATGATGCAAAACTTCAAAACCGTTCATTTCGGGCATCATCAAATCGAGAATGATTAAATCGGGTTTACTCAATGCAATAAGTTCGAGGCCATCGCGACCACTTAAAGCGCTGATAAGTTTAAAGTTGGTATCGACTAAAAACGATTCAATGATTTTTATCGCTTTTGGGTCATCGTCAATCAATAATATTTTGATGGCTTCACTTGGCTGCCTGTTTTTACTATCGACCAAAGCGGTTACCAGCTCCATTAATTTGGTGCGCTGAATCGGTTTGTTAAGCACGGCATCGGCCGTAATCGCAGAAAAATTTTGAGAACTATTAGAAGTCGACAACACCATAACCGGAATGGACGCATAGTCAGGAAGACTCTGTTTCATTTCTAGAAAATTCACGTTTTCCGACTCGGCGAGCAATAAATCAATAGTGATAAGGTCCGGTGTTTCCTGCTGCATAAGCTCAAGCCCGTGCTCGGCACCCGTTGCGACCAACACTCTAAAGCCCATGTCTTGCGTGTAAAGTTTGAGGAGATTGGCCTGTGATGCATCATTCTCTATGATGAGTATTAGTGGTTTCGAACGTGTAGTCTTAGCATTATCTTCGCACCGTGCAGAAGCGCCTGACGGAGAAGAGTTTTGTGAGTCATTCTCGGTGTCCGTTGAGTCTTTGATTTCACTGATTCTCGCTGGTTGCTTGACTCCAACGTCAGCATCGGCAGTGGGCTTTGTCGAAGATTGCGACTCGGATATCCCGAGCAACTCAGGTTCCAGGTATGGAATTACAAACTTGAAGCAGCTGCCCTTACCCACTTCACTGGTGAGCTCGATGGTGCCTTCCAATAAGTTAACAAGGCGTTTAACCATGGCAAGTCCTAAACCAGTTCCCTCATAATACCTTGCCAAAGAACCATCTAATTGCACAAAGGGTTGAAATAAAAGGTCGACTTTTTCTGGCGCGATCCCGATACCAGTATCAATGACTGACACCTCTAAGTGATTATCGATGCGGCGTGCTTTCAACGTGACCTCACCCCCGTCTGGCGTAAACTTGACCGCATTACTCAACAGGTTAAACAGAATCTGTTTTATTTTTCGGCTGTCGACACGAGCAAATCCAATTTCAGCATCGATGTCAATATTAATGCTAATATCGTGTTGATGAGCGCGCTCTCGAACAATGGATACTGCATTTTTTAATGTACTAGGAAGATCATCGAGTTCCAGCTTTAGCTCCATCTTTCCAGCTTCGATTTTTGATAAATCGAGAATGTCGTTAATTAGTGACAGCAAATGATTCGCGCTGGTAAACACTTCGCTGACATAATCTTTTTGTTCTTCGTTGAGTTCGCCCAAAAGTTCATCGCGCAAAACTTCTGAGAAACCGATAATCGCGTTCAGTGGAGTTCTTAACTCGTGCGACATATTGGCAAGAAATTCTGTCTTTAACTTATTACTCTGTTCGAGCTGCTCATTCTTTTGCGAAATCTCTGCCCCACGCTGCTTGAGTTGTTCCGACATGGCTTTCAAGTGTTGATATTGCAAAAGACTGTTCAGCGATAACGCAATTTGTTTGGTCAAACGCTCAATAAAAGACTGTTCACTTTGCTCCAGATCGTTCAGACTGGCGAGCACAATAACGCCAAGTACTTTGTCAGCATGAATAATAGGGGTAATTATCACTGTGCGAGGTTCAATACAGAATAAGCCCGTATCGATTTTGAAATGACCATCATCGGGCGCGGTTATTAAACGCATTTTATTCGATTGAGCCGCTTGTCCTACCAAGTCTTCACCGATGGAGTATTGCTTGCTCATTGATTTGGGTAGACCGTGACTGGCAATGCAATTCAACTTGCCCTGCCACTCATCCACCAGATAGACGCCAGAGACCAGAAATTGATGCGCATCGGCCAGGATTTCCAATGTACGACTAAAAATATCACGACTCTCTTTCAGCGAATTAAACAATGCAATTACTTTCGATTGCGTACGTTCAAACTCGGCAATAGTTTCCAGTTCTCGGTTTTTGCCGGCTAACACTTCTTCTGCGCGTTTTCGCTCGGATATATCAAGTTTAATGGCAATAAAATGAGTGACCCGACCTTCACCGTCGACCACAGGCGTAATGGTCTGTTCTTCGGTGTAAAGAGTGCCGTCTTTTCGCTTATTGATAATTTCACCTTGCCATACCCGCCCCTCTTTAACCGTCTGCCAAAGTTCGCGATAAAATGCCTGCGACTGTTTGCCCGATTTTAAAATACGCGTTGACTTACCAACCACTTCATCGGCAACGTATCCAGTAAGGTCGGTAAACGCTGTATTTACCCACTGAATGTCACCATTGGTGTCGGTTATTACAATGGCATTGGCAGCAGCTTCGAGTGCGCCTCCTTGTAAGGCTAATTGATCAAAAACCGCTTTTCGGTCACTGATATCACGCACTATTCCCGCGAACATGGGCCGGTCATCGACTAACATGTCATTAACGGCTAACTCGAGTGGAAACACCTCGCCATTTTTACGTCGTCCCAGCACCTCACGACCAATGCCAATAATCTTCTTTTGACCGGTTTGGTGAAAGTTTTTCAAATATTGATCGTGCTCTGATTGGTAGGGTTCTGGCATTAGAACTTTTACGTTTTGGCCTATTAACTCTTCCTTTTTATAACCAAAAATACGTTCAGTTGCCGGATTCAAGGAATGGATGATGCCTTTCGAATCGATGGTGATGATGCCGTCAACAATCGCCTCCATCAGCGCTTCAACCATGTTTTTACGGTTAACACTGTGAGCTGTTTTTAACAATTCACTCAAGGCAGCTTCTCATTTTACAGGTGCATCATCATATAATAGTTGAGAATTAAGTAGTTTTTGTAGAAAACCTGTTCAATCGGTCTTAATTATCAATAAAAAGTCACGATAATGCTCGAGGAAAAGAGAGGAATAAAAGCACGGGAAACCGATACTTATGCTTTCGGAAAAATGGCTATCTGAGGTTTGAATTCAGCTTAAAAGCCAAACCTCAGCCAGCTACGGTAGTCTACCTTTGGAAGGACTAGGACTTTTTTACGAATTTAGATTTCAACATCATATTGCCAGCGCCATCGACTTTACAGTCAATATCATGATCACCATCAACCAAACGTTTAATGCTGGCTTTCGTGCCGACTTTCAATGTGGTTGACGTGCCTTTAACCTTCAGATCTTTGATCAGGGTAACCTTATCGCCTTCTAAAAGCTGATTTCCATTAGCGTCGTTAATGATCAGAACATCATCATCTAAAGGTACCAAGTTGGGATCCCACTCGTGGCCGCACTCGGGACAAATAAGCATTGAGCGATCTGCATAAGCGTATTGAGAATGGCATTGTGGGCAAGGTGGCAAGGTATCGGTCATGATAAATTCTTGAATTGATTTTTAGGGTTTGGATTATAAAGGGTGTTAGGTACCTCTGGCAAAAGAGACTCGTACCAACCGTGATATTGGACATACCTTAAATGCAGGACGCTTTAAACGGCCCAAGTGGCGAAACACTAAGTTTAAGTGAAAAAGAATGATTTAAGGCATGGTATATTGGCTAACCTACCTATTTCGACCCACTTGACGCCCAAACTCAAAAGCCAAGAACGCAACCTTACCCCTCCCGCTTTTCCATACAGCGAATACACAATTCCGCCTCTGGCATAATCTTCAATCGCTCAAGCGAAATCGGTTCATCGCATTCGGCGCAAAACCCGTAGTCTTCTTCTTCTATCCGGTTCAATGCTTTAATAACCTGTAAGAAGTGTCGGCGATCACGTTCCAATCCGGCTTTGGCCATCTCTTGCTGCTGTAACGCATCGCCCCGAGACACTCGCCCTGCCTTAGTTTGATCCAGCTCCACCGTATCGGCTGACGATTGCGCCAGCTCGATGGACTGCTGAAGCTCCGATTTTATCTCCAGCAATTGTTGTTTGAGATGTTTTATATCTTTTGAAGAAACCATTAAATAAGCCGCCCTGATAATTCGTCGAACGCATGGATTAAGTTTAGCAACTCTTTGGTATTTTCATCACGTCGTTTGAAAACTTCTTCTGCAGCGGGATAAATATTCGCTTTCGCAGGCAAATGTGATCGCTGCTTTATTAACTTTTGCGATTTCGGTATCAAAACAAATTGAAGCCATTGCTCAAACGCTAATACGTCAAAACAAAAAGGCATCGAGCTGTGCAAATATTCTTTTGTAGGAGGCTCATTAGCCCATAGCCCCAACGCTTTTAACTCGGTCTCAATACTGATTAACAAATCGGCAAGTTCTTGGTACGGTTCAGCCATGACTAATCTGGCTTCGATGCTTTGGCATAATCAGGAAAATGTTTGACCACAACTTCACCGTCGGAAGCGAATCCCTGGCATTGATCAACAATTGAAGCGTGGATTATTTTCGGGCCTTGCGTGTCTTTAATGCGATACGGATGGATCGTTTGGTAGGCCGTAGTCGCGATAACCTTTAGCATCTCGATCAAATGAGTGCATCCTTCAGTACCACCGAGATGCTTCCCTACTTCTTTGATCCAGCCCTTACCGATTTGAATACCCAGTAAACGCTCCAAACGCGGTGGCACTTTTTGACACAATTGAAAAGGTGCGGCATCGATTTCGGCTTCAACGCCCTGAATGGTAAGAGTATCGTCCAAAGTTACTCGAAGCAGCATTTGATGTACCGGCTCACCTATTTCTAGTGTACCGCGTTCAATAGTTTCAAATGCATAATCTTTGGTATCGACAAGACTTGCTTCTAAATCCCAAAGGTTATCGTCGCGCAAATAACCTGAGCACTTAACTTGACGATGATGAATGGGTTTACGTGAAACGGGGGAAGAAATGGCCATACAACGGAACTTTCACAATAATTACAACACGGGGACAAGAATACCATATTTCATTTATATTGAATATTTCACACCTGCTTACATTCAAACACACACAGAAACGAAGGTTACCGATAATCTACAATGGCTATCTGAGAAAACATTTTGCTGTTTGTGCAGCAATCTTGCTTTCTTACATCAAAACCCCATTTTGCCCGCCACCTCGGCGGGTGTATTTTTTCCATTAGTTGGCTCAAACCATCGAGACAAGCCATTAATCCGGATGCCTGATATTATTAGCCTTTAAGCTATCAATCACTGAGCGACCGAAACGCGATACTCAAATCTTACAAACAAGTTACAAGGATGCCTGACAGTTGTCGGGCATTACATACTGTTTGTCCGGCTTAGTATCGAATAAGGGTTGACTGTTGAAAGGTACTAGAGCCGCAAGTTGAACGTGCCGGATTTCGGTTTCCGTAGAGATTAGGGTCAACACCAATGACAAGATCAGAAAGCCGCGGTAGACCAGTGATTTACTGAGATGAGAACGCATAACCCACTCCTAAGGTTACTTTATAGTGATAAGAGACTTCGAATCACTAAATTAGACGTTCAATATGACAAAAAGGTTGTTGATCTAAAGAAACATTTTGACTTTTTTCTTTTCAACCGGCCCGACCGAAATTAATGATTTGTGTTCTCTTTTTCACATCCACGGGTGGGCACTTTTTAAGTAATCGTTGTACCGCTGAAAATAACGACCAGATTTCAGCCCGGGCAATGGCATCTGGCCACTCGTAAACCGATGCACCTTCAGCGAACGAATCGACGTAAGAAACACGCTGCGTTAACTGGCAATTAAAAGGTTTAACGTGACTCGCTTTCTTTACATCGTCGATAAGAAACTCGGCCGACCGCACCCGTGTTCTGACGCGGGTCCAACACAGTCTCGCTTCGCCCTGTTTATTGATCGATTTTGCTTCTTCAACTAATGCGTCCATTTGTTCGAACGACCATACCTCCACTGGCGAAGGTGCCATTGGTACAATTGTCAGCGACGCTAAAGCGACCATGGTTCGAGTCATGGGATTAATATGTGGCGGTCCATCGAGCAAAATTACGTCAAAGTTGTCTTTTTCTTTTTCCAGAATATTGAGTAACTCGGAGGGTTTGTCGGCTTTCATTACGGTTAAGCCGGTTTCCTCGTAGACATCAAAACGAACCTGATGCCACGCCAAAATAGAGTTTTGCGGCGGATCGCAATCAATCACCAAAGTATTGCCCACGTCTGAGAAAGTGGTCGCCAAATTGGCACATAACGTACTTTTCCCTACGCCGCCTTTGGCTTGTGCTATCGCAATAACTTTTGCTGACATATGATTCGTTTTCGTTTGTTATTTAACATCAATTATAGATTGTAATTGCAATCTGTTGATTATTTTGGCCTTTTTTTTCTCAACGGTCAAACATTGCACAGCGATTCAAGGTCTATTTTCGTGGTTACCAATCCACTAGCAGCCGCTTCCTTAGCCCAACTGGCGCAATTATCAGCTTGACATTTACCATAGATTTCAACATCTTACTGCAACCACTTTAGACCAGACCTTAGATAAATACAAAAATATGACCGAACAATTGAATCAACCAACAACGTCCAATGGCTTGAAACGGCACGCTTTATGGCTGGGGCCAATGATTGCGATCATCTGCTGCACGCTCGGTATTCTGTTTGATCTGGGTTGGCCAGCGTCGATTACCTTAAGTGTGACGGTGTTGTGCGCGATCTGGTGGATCACTGAACCCATCCCCATTGCGGCCACCAGTTTGTTGCCGCTCGCGCTGTTTCCTCTGTTTGGCATCTTAGATACCAAGCAGGTTGCTCAAGCCTACGGTCATACACTGATTCTATTATTAATGGGCGGATTTATGCTGTCGAAGGCCATGGAAAAGTCCGGAACCCACAGACGCATCGCACTCCAAATGATTCACCTGTTTGGCGGCCAATCAAGCTCACGTGTGTTGCTGGGATTTATGGTGGCTTCTGCCATTTTAAGTATGTGGATATCCAATACCGCGACAACCTTGATGCTATTACCCGTAGCACTCGCCGTTCTGGAAAAGAACCGCGATAAAGCTCTGGTGCCAGCCTTACTACTGGGCACCGCCTATGCCGCTTCTATCGGCGGAATAGGCACTCCGATTGGTACGCCGCCGAACATGTTGTTTCGAGGAGTTTACGAAGAAACCATGAATACTACGGTAAGTTTCACGCAATGGATGACTTGGGCGATTCCGGTAGTGGTCATTATGATCCCACTGGCCTGGTTGTGGCTGAAACGAGGATTATCGAGCGTCAATCAACTGGAAGTCCCGCACCCGGGACAATGGCGCCCAGCCGAAATTCGGGTTTTGGCCGTATTTTCGGTAACGGCCTTACTATGGATCACACGAAACGAGCCTTTTGGCGGTTGGAGCGACTGGCTTGATATAGCAACCGCCAATGATGCCAGTATTGCCCTCGCAGCCGCCGCGTTAATGTTTATGATACCGGATGGACAAGGTGAAAAGCTGCTCGACTGGGAAACTGCCAATAAGATTCCCTGGGGCGTTTTGATTTTGTTTGGTGGTGGTATCTGCATCGCCAATGCCTTTCAGCAATCAGGATTAAGCCAGATAGCTGGCGAACGCCTCGCAGTACTCACGGAATACCCCATTTTACTGGTCATTCCGGTGATTTGCCTATTCGTAACCTTTGTCACCGAAGTCACCAGCAACACCGCGACAACGACACTTCTAATGCCAATATTAGCCGCTGCCGGGGTGGTTGCCGGCATCGATCCGGCTATTTTGATGGTGCCAGCGGCGATGAGCGCCAGTTGCGCCTTTATGCTTCCCGTAGCAACAGCCCCAAATGCAGTGGTTTTTGGCAGTGAAAAGATAACTGTAAAAGAAATGTCAAAAAGAGGTGTTATCTTAAACCTGATTGGTGTCGTAGTTATCAGCTCATGTGCCATTTTTCTGATAACTTAAGTTACACACACTTTGTGCTATAATAAGGGTGTAACGGATAACGATAGATTAAAAGGATAATCAAAATATGAATACAAGACACATTAAACTACGTTCTATTGGCAAAACAGCTCACATAAGCGGTGAATTTTTATTTCGCCGAAGTCGCAAAGGCCCGGTTGAATCCATTTCGGATGCTGCTGCCAAAGTGAGTCGAGCCAAGGTTTCTCAAAAATAATTTTTTAAGAGAAACAATTAACTGAAAAACGGCCAGTTTCACTGGTCGTTTTTGGTTTATCACCAATCATTGTTTCTTGAATAACGGCAAATCCTACATCCCTATCGGTCACAATTAACTTTTACCCGACGTTGTAAAAGTTACCATAAGAACTGGGGCGCTTTGCCGCTGGGCACTTGTTTCGTGAGTAGCGACAGATCGTGCTTTATCGATACCTCTTACATCATTTGATAGCGAGATACTCTTGCAAACCACGGAAAAAACTGGTCGGAGGCACACGTTTAGGTTTGAAAGTGGTGGCTGAGTATTCGTTTTAGGTCAATCTCCCATACGGCTGCATAGAACGCGTTTGATGATGGATAATATCGAATCGAAGATTTCCCCGAAGACGCTGCGGCTCTTTCGGGGCTACGCCGACTGCTGAATTTCCGTATTTAAAAACGATCAGAGTACAGCGCTTCGTTAAACAAACGTGCCTCGTTATATCGTTACGAAAACTCCATGCCCCATACAAGATTCATCGATCTAAATGAGAAAGTACGAGATAGCACATTCTCCTTAACAACTCTGAACAAATGCCCAGCGGCTGAGCGTCAGGG
>JBPEWV010000127.1:0-12570 GCA_052032335.1 Pleionea sp.
AGAACAACCCGGGCGCAATCCAGACAGGGTAAATCCGTTTCGCAAAGCAAATTACAGGTAGGCGATCTGGTATTTTTTAATACCAAAAAAACGACCCAACACGTGGGAATCTATATCGGCAACAAAGAGTTTATCCATGCATCTACCAGTCGTGGCGTTATGATTTCTCGGCTGGATAATCCTTATTGGCAATCTGTTTTTTGGAAAGCAAAACGATTATTTGGGAAATGAGCGAGCGCGACAGTTAGAACTTTTCAGGACAATGCTATTTTCAATATTCCACTAATAACAACCACAGAGCTTTTCATCTGAACTATCTTTGCGCCTGACTTGCTTTTTTCAGCTCTAGGTATCCAACGGGAAAACGTTGGTTAACGATTCGTCTTTCTTTGATAACTCTTTGTTCAGCATCGTCTTTTTGAGTTTCTCAAAACTCATGGGCCGCCCCAAAAAATACCCCTGTCCGTAGTCACATTGAATGTTCTGCAAGAAGTCGAGCTGCTCCTGTGTCTCTATGCCTTCAGCAACCACTTCCAACCCCAACTTTTTGGCCATAACACTGACCGTTTCAACCAGAGTATTGCTGGTTTCATCCTTATTGATCCGATCAATAAATTCACGATCAACTTTCAAAATATCAACCGGAAACTTTAACAGGTAACTTAACGATGAATAGCCAGTGCCAAAATCATCAATCGCAATTTTGACACCAAAGGTCTTAATCTTATTTAACACCTCCAACGCACGGTCGGAATCGTCAGTAAGTAAACGCTCGGTGATTTCCACCGTAATTGATAGGTGCTGACTTAACTGTTCTACTCGACGCAACCATCGCTCCAGTGCGTTGTCTTTGGTATGGAACAGCCGCGGCGAAATATTAACGGAAAGCGCAAGATCGAGTGACTCAAACTCGGATTTAAGCACCCGCATTTTCTCTGCAGCAACTTCCAGCATCATCAAATCGATTTTATTGATCAACCCGGTTTCTTCGGCGAGGGGGATAAACTCATTGGGTGCAACGAAGCCACCGTCTTCTTTCGGCCAACGAGCCAAAACTTCACACTTGGTACAGCGCATATCATCGAGATGGACAATAGGCTGATAATATGGGACTAACTTGGAATCATCGTATGCTGAGACCAATTGATTCAGTAATTGGTGTCTGAACTCCGACCGATCTTGCATTTCCTTAGTGTAAAACTGCCATCCGTTGCGACCGCTGTTTTTCACTTCATACATTGCCTGGTCGGCTTTTTGCAACAAACTTTGTGCATCGTTTCCATCTTCTGGAAAAACTGAAATACCAATGCTTGCACTGCAATGCAAATAAAACTCATCAACCACAAATGCTTTTTCCATCTCGGTGATAATTTTCTGCACAATTCGTAAGATCGCTTCAAAGTTCGTCGTTTCGTAGAGAATCACACCAAACTCATCACCACTCAATCGAGATACGGTATCACTTTCTCGAATACAGGCTTTAATTCGACTTGCCGCCTGAATCAGCAACTTATCACCCACTTGATGACCGTAGTTATCGTTGACGGGTTTGAAACGATCAAGATCAATGAATAACACACTGACGCCGTTACCGCTTCTGCGACATTTGTTAATCAAATTTTGTAGGCGATCATTAAACAAAACTCGGTTCGGCAAATCAGTCAGTGCGTCGTAAGTTGCCTGATGCTCAATGATTTTTTTCGCTTGTACTTCTTCTGTTATGTTCTGAATGGTTCCGGTCAGTAAAGTCGAACTTTCATCACTTTGTACTCGACTCACCATAATTCTGACCCACTGAGAAGGTATGTTCTTTAGATCAAATTCCAGATCAAACGAATCGAACGACAGAAAAGACTGATTCAACTTATTTTTTAGAATCACGAAATCTTCGTCTTTTAAGAATGGTTTGAGATCGTCCAGAACCTCGGGCACGAATGAAGCTCTTGCACCTAAAGAACAAGACGCTTGCTCAGACCAACCTGTTAACGATAAGTCCTGGCTTATCTTGAACCCGCCAATTTTTGCAACCTCTCCCACCTGTTGCAATAAGTTTCGATTGCTTAAAATGGTTTGTTGCATGAATGCGCGCTCTTTGACCTGGCGAAATCGCCAATACACAAAGCCACAGGCCAATAAATACGCAATAAGAAAATTCCATCGGAGGAGACTCAAACGTTCGCTCAGAAGCGGTTGGTATTGGGTTGATACTGCAGAAACGTCCCAAAGTCCAGCACCGGCACTGACGACAAAGCTCACCTTGTCTTTCGATTGAAAAATATCTTTGTCACCAAAAAAAACTTCGCCCACGTTTCCCAGAGCGTCGTAACTGCGAATTGCAACCCGCATACTCGGATATTCGGTCTTGAGTTCCGACTGCTGGTACAGCTTTTCTGCATCGATGGGTGCAGAGATTATTCCCCACACTTTTCGCTGCATATCAGCGCCAGTGTAAATGGGTGCCCGGCCAATAAACGCGATACCACCTTGAACCAAATCAACCGGTCCCACCATCATTATCTGTCCGGTATTGACGACTTGTAATACCATGTCCCTCTGGGCCGGCAATTTTCGGTAGTTGATGCCGATCACTTTCTCATTCCCCTCGATGGGATAAACGTAATTCACAATCAAGTCTTTGGCGGCGGCAAAGTTAATCAGCAATGGTTCCTTCATAATTAATTCTTCGGCGTACTGCTTAAAGTCTTGCTCACTTAAATCGGGTTCCGCTGAAATATAAGCAGCAAATCCTTTTAATAACGACAAACTGTTCTGCAAATTGGCTTCGAGACGGGCACTCACAACGCTCAGTTGACGCACTAAGTCTAACTGAGTTGATTGGAAAGTTTCCTGCTCGACCAATTGTTCAAAATATTGCTCTAACGCTAAGGCTGAGAACAACATAAGCCCAAAGGTGAGGAACAAACTTTTACGATACCAGGCAACAAAGGTCAGCAATATGCCCAAAAAGCCAAGGTACAACACCATTTGATTAATTGGTCGTGTTTGTTCGATGGTGTCGGGATCCGATAAAAAATCAGCCTGCCGCAATGGTTTCGATACAATGCCAAAAGAACTTACCTTCTCATTCATGGCATACCATTTCTTGGGATTGGAGTGACCTATCGGAATCTTCGGATATTCCATAAGCGACTCGACCACGCTGGAAAAAACCAGGTTGTAATCCAACAAATTTTGATAGTGAATACGATGACGGGGGAGCTCTTCACTGATGCGCTGTGCCACTTCTCGCTTGTGCATAATGGCGTAGTACCATCCCTTGATCGACGCGTCAGTGAAACGTTTTACCAGATCCGGCTTTTTCGACATAAACTTATTGCCGGTAAACAAAGTGTCTCCGTAAAAATCGAGCCCGTAATCGGCCGGGTGCAACTTGTTCAGTTGAATGCCGGCCTCTTTGGCCTGAACTCGGGCCGAAACTTCGTAGGTATAAATGGCGTCTGCTTCACCTGAGATCAGTGTGCTGACATGAATGGGCGCGTCGATAAACTGAACCGCATCCGAGTCGATGCCTCGCGAATTGAACATGGCTTTCAACTCCAACACTGAAGAGTCGTTCGGGGCAACAGCAATGCGCAGATTCGCCAATTCGCTCAGATCGGTTAATGGTTGATCGCTCAAGGCAAAAACCGCTGTCGGAGAACGCTGAAAAATGGGTGCCAAAATCACAAAGTCGTTTTCGGTGTCATTGGCTTTAAGCAAGTTGATTGAACCTATGCCAAAATCAGCTTGCCCCGAGCTCACTGCGTCTATTGCATCGATGAATTGCCCATCGGCTGTAACGCCAGGTTTGATCTCAACCTCCAGCCCGGCCTCTTCATAATATCCCTGCCATTTGGCCGCGTAATAACCGGCGAACTGGAACTCATGTTCCCACTTTAATTGTAAGGTTACTTTTTCAAGGCCAATGACATTGCTGCAAAACAACCACCCAAGAGCCAGTAGCAAGGATTTTAAGTACATCTGTTGAAGGTATCATTTTTCCCAAGTACCACTAAGATTAGCCGATAAATTACTGAAATGTTAAGTAATATCTAAAATGACGAGCTTTATTTGTACGGTGGGGCGATTAACATATACTGGACTGAGATTGCGATTTCTCTGCTTTAGCTGCTTTAAATTTAGAAAAAGCGCTGATTGTGTCTAAAAAACAGGCATTTAAACCATTCAGACACTCGCTATCTACCCTGCTCACTGCTCCCCTGTGTTAAGTACTTGGCTCCATTTCAACAACTCTTATTGAAATCCAAGTCGAATCACAAAGCGTAAAAACAACCCATTGACCGAAAAACTAGCTTTCAGCATGCCCACTTTTAATACCTCTGATTCTTCTCGAATCATCGAAATGGCCTGGGAAGACCGAACGCCCTTTGACGCCATCAAACAGCTTTATCACCTCAACGAACACCAAGTGATTGCCTTTATGCGCCATCAACTCAAGCCTGGCAGCTTTAAACTCTGGCGCCAGCGGGTGACCGGGCGCAAGACCAAACATCGAAAATTAAGGGGAGCCGGTGTGACCCGCGCTAATGCCCCGACCCAATACAAGCGCTAGAAGCGAAACAACCTAACGGTACCAGTTGCATTTTGCATCGGTGCTACCTAATCTAGGGCCAACATCGACATAAAATCAACTCAACCATTGGGCATTAAAATGGACTGGAACGGCTTACTTTCGACCAAGCGACATAAATCATCTTCAGAAGCTCGACCTGAAGACGTTCGTAACGATTTTCACAAAGATTACGACCGAATCGTCTTTTCATCCGCCTTTCGTCGAATGGGTCGTAAAACCCAAGTGCACCCTCTGGTGAATCACGATCATGTACACACCCGTTTAACCCATTCCATCGAGGTAGCCAGCGTCGGGCGCAGTCTGGGCATCAAATTAGGCAATTTTCTACAACGAAGTGGCGAATTGCCCGATCACATTTCAGCTCACGATGTAGGAGCCATCGTCCAGGCGGCCTGTCTGGCTCACGACATCGGCAACCCACCTTTTGGACACGCCGGAGAATACGCCATAAGACAATGGTTTAAAGACAATGGCGACCGGTTATACCTTGATTCTGAAGGCGAGCGTAACGATCTGGAAATTTTTGAAGGCAATGCACAAGGCTTTCGTGTCGTCTCTAACGTCGAGAATAATTTCCAGAATGGTGGCCTTCGCCTGACTTATGCGACCTTGGGCACACTGATCAAATACCCCTGGTTTTCTGATCATGACACCGCCAAAGAATACGGCAAGTTCAACTTCTTTCAGTCAGAAAAAGCCATGGCAAAACAAATCTACCAGACTCTCGGGATCGATGATCAGGGTTCGCGTTACGCTCGTCATCCGTTATCTTATCTAATGGAGGCCGCAGACGACATTTGTTATAAGATTCTCGATATCGAAGACGCACTGGAGTTGGAAATGCTCCGCTTCGATGACGTAAAAGACATCTTCTACGATTTATCCGGGCCAAACAAACCGTCAACAACCAACGAAGGGCTCACCAATCGCCGACGAATTTCACCGCTTCGTGCCGGCGCCATTGAAAACTTGGTCAACCGCTGCGAAAAAGTCTTCACTGAAAACTACCAACAGATTATGCAGGGCCAGTTCAGCTCCGAATTGATCCGCGAAATTGGCGGTTCAGAGGGTGCCGCTATTAAAGAAGCGAAAAAAATTACCGAAGAGAATATTTTCCTTAATAAACGAAAGATAGAGCTAGAACTGGGCGCTTATACGACTTTAGAAACCATTCTCGACGCTTTTATTACGGCCGTAAACGAATTCAAACAAGGCAAGGTATCATTCAAATCGAAACGAGTGCTCGATCTGATGGGTTCAGACAAATTCGACCCAGACACCAGTTATCACGACTGTTACTTAAGAGTGACCGACCTGGTTTCAGGCATGACCGACAACCACGCAACATACGTTGCCAATCAATTGTCGGGACACGCCTTGTAAACTCTCGTCAGCGCGAAACTGATATCATTTTGACTCAGAGACACTTCGAAAGCCGATGTGTCTAATTCTCCAACCGGTCGACTTTCGCTTAATGTCATCGGCAATCATACACAAACACGGAATCAAAACCAGTGAGATGACTGTCGCAAATACTAAGCCGAAGCCTATAGAAATGGCCATGGGGTTAATAAATTTTGCCTGCAAACTCGATTCAAAATAAACCGGTAAAACCCCAAAAAACGTGGTTAGTGAGGTGAGCAAAATTGCCCGAAAACGAGTTTGACTTGCTGTTACGATTGCACCTTCCAGTGAGCATGACTCTTGTCTTAATTGATTGACTCGATCGATCAATATCAAACTGTCATTCACCACAACGCCCGACAATGCGACTACTCCAAACATTGATAACATGTTCAATGAGTATCCTAATATCCAGTGTCCTGCGATAGCGCCAATCAACCCAAAAGGAATCACCATCATAATTAACAATGGCTGGGTATAAGATCGGGTTGGAATGGCCAATAAGATGTAGATTAATAAAATCGATGCAACAAAGGCTGTTAAGATTTGTTGAATAAACCCTTGTTGTTCTTTCTTAGAGCTTGCAGTACCCGACGACACATCAGGAAACTGCTTGAATATTTTGGGTAATACAGACTGATGTATGTCTCTTACCACATAACGCGACTGAGTTAACGCCGGGTCAATCTCTGCAGCAACAGTAATGGCGCGCATCTGGTCGAGTCGAGAAATCAAGGTATGTCCACTTTGAGGGATTGCACGAGCCACTTCTGTAAAAGGAACTTCAGCACCGTCTGACGTACGAATCCACATATCTTCCAGATTTTTCACTGATCGTCGATCTTGCTTCGGATACCGTAACATCACCTTGATTTCATTACGATCGCGCTGAATTCGTTGAACCTCTTCGCCAAAGAAAGCTTGTCTCACTTGATTACCCAGCTCTCGAAGCGTCAAACCTAACGACTCGCCTTTAGGTTTTAGCTCTAAAGAAATCTCCTGACCACCTTCGCTGAAGGTATTACGAATATCGTAGACGCCAGTGTAGTTTGACAGCTCAGACTCCAATTGCTTCGCAGCATTTTCCAGACTATGAATCGAATTACTGACCAAGCTAAACTCAATCGGCGCCACATGATCAACATTGGTTCCCGAAAAAAACCGCAGTTCTTTCGCAGACTGAATGAATCCAACCTGTTCTCGCCAAAGCTTTTCAATCTCATAAGCATTCAATTGGCGCTTGTTGTTCTTTGTCAGCTCAATTAAAAATGTACCGGCAGCATCGCCTTCCGTATACGCGATTGCATTCTCGATAAAAGGAGCCTCTCCCTTCTCAACTTGTCGTTTTTCAACACGCTCAATCGCCTGCATAATCAAGTTCATCGCCGCATTTCGTTCTTCAACCGGCAATCCAACCTTCATAGTCAGGCTGCCCTTAATAAAGTCGCTTGGTACGTTTGGAAAAACTTCAACCTTCAGGAGTCCTCCCGAAATTAAAGCCAGGGCGACGAAAAATAAGGCAATAAAACTTGCAAAGGTGCTGTAACGATGTCGAATCGAAAACCTCAACCATGTTTCGTAGCGACCGCCGATAAACTTGTTTAAATGCCATTTAAACTTATCTTGAATTTTCACCCAAAATGAAAGCATCGTCGGTTCATTTGCATTCGCATGCGCTAAATGAGCAGGAAGAATCAATTTAGACTCCAGTAAGCTGAACAACAAACACGCAATAACGACTATCGAAATCGAACGAAATATGGCGGCAAAGTTCGCCTCGATGAATAACAAAGGGAGAAAAGCTGCGACGGTAGTGAGTACTCCAAAAGTTGCTGGTTTGGAAATTTTTAAAGTGCCACTAATAACACTAAGTCGAGAAATACCTTTGGTCTCGAAATCCGAATAAACACTTTCACCGGTGATAATTGCATCGTCCACCACAATGCCTAAAACGGTAATAAAAGCAAAAAGGCTTAAAACATTAACAGAAACTGCCCATTCGCCGAGCAGAGGCATGACAATAAAAGCGCCTAGAAAACACACAGGTACGCCGACCATAACCCAAAATGCAATTCTTAATCGTAAGAATAAGGCCAGAATGAGAAAAACCAGAATCGCCCCTAACATCATATTTTTCATCATAGTCGACAAGCTGGCTTTAAGATAATAGGAAGAATCCCCCCAGACGACTAAAGAAACACCTTCGGGTAAACTTAAGTTTTTTTGCGCCACATAATGCTTAACCGCACTGGCAATATCCAACTCATTCAGTTCGCCTGTCGACTTCACACGAATACTGGAGACTTCCTGGCCATTTAAACGAAAAAAAGAGTCATCTTCAGAAAACCCATCGCGTACCACAACCACATCGCTCAATAGCAGCCGTGTACCATCGTTAAACTGGCGCAACACAATGTCAGCATACTCTCGCCCCGTAAATGCCTGTCCACTGGTTCTGAGTAAAATCTTGCCACTATCGGATCGAACCTCTCCTCCAGGTAAGTCGACAGAGTTCTGACGGATCATTTGTGCAACTTCATCGAAAGTTAGCTTGTATTTCTGAAGTTTAAATTCCGACAATTCGAGCGTAATCTCGAAATCACGATTGCCGACCAGTTCTGCGATGTTGACTTCAGGTAAACTCCTGATTTCTTCCAAAACCGTCTGAGACAAATGAGATCGGTCTCTCTCTGAAAGCGGACCGGAAACAGAAACCCAAATGACATCTCCTTGAAATTGTTTTTTATCGATAATGGGCTCTTCAATTTCATCAGGAAAAGTAGGTATTCTATCGACTCGCATGCGAACTTCATCAAGAACCGATGCAATGTCATAATTTGGTTTTATCTCTGCCTCAACACGAGCTAAACCCGGTTGTGCAAACGCACGGATTCTTTTCAGCCCCTCAATGCTCTCGATGGCTTCTTCGATTTTTAAGATCACCGAACGCTCAACTTCTTCGGGAGCAGCCCCCAAATAAGGCACAGATATTTCAACAACCGAAGGCTCCATGTCAGGAAATATCTTTTTATTAATGCCAGAATACGAGAATAATCCGGCAATAATAATTGAAACCATCATCAAGTTGGCGGCAACCGGATTATTGACAAACCAAGCGATGAGGCCAGACTGCTGTTCCTGATTCACAGCGCCTCTCCTGTTTGTTGGTCCCTAGAGGTGCGTCCATTGTTGATGGCATTACCACTGGCGTAGATCGATTTATCGGAAATCAAGCTTTGCACGCTCATACCTTCCGCCGGATAGTGCAATGGCGTGAGCACCAGTCTTTTGATTTCTTGCTGGTTCGCTTTCATATAGACAAAAGTTTCATCCGAATATAGTGGATTAATGTCAGCAAACGTAAGCTTGTTATTTGAATCTACCAGCGTCATCTGCTCATCCATTGAAACGGCTTTTCGCGGAATGGCCAACAGATTGTCAAACCGCTTACTTTTCAACGTCGCCTTCATAAAAGTTCCAATGGGTACTGCGCTCCCTGTGGTTCGCTTGCCCGTTAGCCCATAAGGATCATGAATTTTCGCAACCATAAAAATAACTCGACTTGATTCGTCCAGAACAGCTTCGGTGCGATCAATCTCGGTTACGATGGGGTCAACATTCTCCAGACCTGATGGCTTAAGAGTTACCCGAGTTGCTGTCGGCATTAGATTGTTATTTGAAGAATAACTCAGTAACCGTAGGTCGCTTTCTTTTATCGGTAAACGAACTTCAGCAAAGTCGACAGCAAAAGTCGTGGCCAGCTCAGATCCAATTGAAACAAACTGACCAATGTCAACACTCTTATTCTTAACCAGCGCATCATACGGGGCTCTAATTTTCGTTCGCTTAAGTAATACCTTTGCATTCTCGACATTTGCTTGTGCCGCTTTTAAATCGGCTTCAGCTTGCTTCAGCTGCGGCAATCGTAGCGCTAACTTACTAATGTCATTCAGTTTTTTTCCTAATAGCTTTAATTCTTTTCTGGCTTGCTGGCTACGCGCTTTCTCTTCGGTAACTTTTGCTTCTGCAGCGTCCAACTCTGCTTGAGCTCTCAAAAGCGCCACTTCATAATTAATGGGATCAATCGATAGAATAACTTCGCCTTGCTTAAAAAAGCCGCCGGCATTGAATTTTTCCGAGACCTCAGTAACCACTCCCGCTACTTGAGAAACTATTTTAGTTTCGGTCCTTGGTCGCACTACACCTTGCGAAGCAAGATCAAAAACATAACTTCTGGGTACAAGTTCCACGACCTCTACCTGAGGAGTTACTTTCTCGATTGGCTGTTTATTAGCAGCCGGAGCCAATAGATTGGAAACCAATAGAACCAAAACCCCAAAAACGATGATCCCGACTGGTAAAAATGACTTAAACCGCATCGATTTGCCCTCTATAAAATTGATCCATTAAAGACGCCATTTTAATCTTCGACGCAGCATCAAAAATTGAGTAATGGTCACCCGGAACCTCTGTTGTGGTTAGGCTATCAAAAATATTGTTCCATCCATGGTCTATTGTCTCTCTTGATTGGGCGGCAATTAACTGTGCCTTTATCTTCAATGGTTTTGGAACGTATAACTCAAAAGCTCGATATAAATCACGTAAAACTAATATCGTATCAAGATAAACGCTAAAATCTTCTTGACCGTCTATAGAATTAAAGTCCCCATCAAAACTAAACTCATCGCTAGTCAAAAGAGAATGTAACTTCTCAATATGAACATCCGAAAGGCTCAGCTCGCTCCGTAAAAATTCGACGACAGATTTATAATCACTATCTTGCAAACTTCGCAGTTTGGCATCCAATGCAGCTGGATTAAAACTATCGATGAGTAAAAGCTGGCAGTTCCGATCGAAGTTACAGAGTCTTGCCATCTCCAAAGCGATGCAGCCACCTACTGACCAGCCTACAATTTTTTCTGGTTTTTGACTATGCTGCTTTTCAATCGCAGTGACGTAATCGTATGCGATTTCTTCGATGGACTGTTGACTCGGTTTGTTCTTCTCGATGCCATAAATGGTCCCTTCGAACGATAATGCTTCGACCAGCTGTAAATATTGATTTAACTGTCCGCCCACGGGATGAATAAAATACAGTGGAGTGACTGCCGCATTACCTTTTCTCAAAGTTACTATTCTGAAACTCTCGTCGTTTTCTTCAACCTTCGAGAGCTGCATCGACTCAATTAGCGCAGCAAGTAACTCAATCGACTGGTTTTTAAATGCCACTAGCGGTGAAAGCGAAAGATCATAGCGACGATTGATCCTTCCTATTAATTGAGCAGCAAGTAACGAGTGCCCGCCTAACTCAAAGAAATTTTGATTAACACCGATGTTTTTTAGGTTTAACAAGGACTGCCACTGTTCACACAACCAGCATTCGACGTTTGTGCTCGGTAGCTTTTGCACACGGGCGACAGTTTTCTGCTCCAAATCAAGCAGCCTTTTCTTATCGGTTTTCCCATTTGGAGTCAGCGGAAACACTTCAAGGATCGAAATACTACCGGGTATCATGTAGTCCGGTAACTGTTGACTCAAAATTAACTTAATCGAGTCATTCGACAATGTCTCTTTTGACTCAGAGTCACTAACACGAACAAACGCCGAGATCGCAGTACCGTTGTCTTTCGCAATCACTACTGCATCCTCGACCCCAGAAATCTGTTTCAGATTCGACTCGATATCACCCAGTTCAACTCGAAACCCGCGAACTTTCACCAAATGATCGATACGGCTAACATATTGCAACTCACCATTAGGTAACCATTTTACACGGTCGCCAGTTTTGTAAATAACCGGGCACTTACCAGGTTCGCTTACCAGATGATTCGGCGCCAGCAAAAATTTTTCGCTCGTCATCGAATCCATATTCAGATAACCACGAGATAAACCGGCACCTCCGATATACAACTCGCCCTCTACGCCAATCGGCACAGCACACATCGACTCATTAAGCACATAACATTGAGTGTTTGAAATTGGCTTACCAATCGAGTAATAGCCTGAATGTTGTCGTAATGTGAAAGTTGAATAGGTGGTGTCTTCTGAAGGGCCGTACAAGTCGAAAACTTTATTAACGCCAAATTCATAGAGTCGGTCAACCAACGATTGCTTTAACAATTCACCTGCCAAATTAACGGTTACCAATCGCTCGGGTAGAAAGCCACTTTCTAATAACGATTCGATAGCCGAAGGTACGCAATTGATCAAGGTCACCTCGTTGGCGAATGGCTGCTCTTGAAGACCGAGAATGTTGTCCACTAACATAACACTGCCACCTTTTGAAAGTGGAACAAATAATTCAAAGATTGACAGATCAAAGCAGATTGAAGTTGCGAATAACGTACAACTTAATTCATCCAACGAAAAAGTTATTCGAGCCCAATCGATCATGGCGACGGTATTGCGATGTTCAATCATTACCCCTTTGGGCTTTCCGGTGGAACCAGAGGTGTAAATAATGTAAGCCAGATTCTCGGGGGTTACGCCGCTTCGTTGAACTGAGACATTGGCTGCATCGTACTGCCGAATCCGGTTTTGCACACTGACATCGTCCAGGCACACCGACTGCT
>JBPEWV010000128.1:0-33037 GCA_052032335.1 Pleionea sp.
AAGCGCTTAACTTTACAAATCCTTTGGCCAGATATTCCATTTGATCAGCCAGAATATTACGGTTGGCCAACGCCATATATTCGAACTTGTTTGGTTTGAAAGGTACGGCTAGCAATGGCATATTTGCCTGCTCCGGTGTCTGCGAGCCTTTTCGGTTGTTACAACTTTTGCAGGCTGCGACGCAATTGGTCCACAGATCTTTACCGCCTTGTGCCTTTGGTCGAACGTGATCCCGAGTTAACAATGTTCGCGAAAATTTATCGCCGCAATACATACATAAGAACTGGTCTCGGGCAAATAAAGCGTTATTGGTTAATGCCGGAACCCGATGCGATTGTTCGTGAAGAATGCCATCGATAGCAATTACCGGAGCAATCGACAACAAGGATTGTGCTCCGAGTAAGCGATTGAATCCACCGTGCAAAGTTGCCATAGTTTCCCCGATACTCCAAAGCACTTGCTGCTTGGCGTAAAAGCACGCGGCCTGTTCGAGGTTAATCCACTCCATGGGATAACCTGACTTATCCAATCGCAACACCAATGAACTCATAAAACGCTCCTGAACTGGTGGATACTTAAGTAATACCACTTCATTCATTATATGTCTATTAAATATACACCGCGTTTTTTACAGTTTTTAGTCATAGATTCGACCATTCCACCAATTTATCGGTTACTAACTTGAAAATCGTTACTCTCGATGACATGGTATTAAAAGCACCACGCAAATAGTAGCACTCAAACGTTGAAATCACGTTTTCAACACACATTCACAGTTGAGATGGCAGGAGGTCCTTATGAGTAAGCGATTCAAAGCCGGTGACACCTTTCCAAGTTTAACCCTACAAAAAGTCAATCAAAGCGTTAGCGATATTGCGAAACCGGAACAAGACAACGACTGGCGACTGGTTCTATTTTATCGCGGCAAACATTGTCCATTGTGCACTAAATATTTAAAAGCTATTGAAGAAAAAAAACAGCAGCTTTATGACATGAAAGTCGATGTTATCGCGGTGTCAGGCGACAGTTTGCAACAGGCGCAAGAACACCTTGATAAAATGGGCGTTTCGTTCCCGATTGCTTACGGCTTATCGGAAGAACAAATGGAACAACTTGGCCTTTACATTTCTACGCCACGCTCGTCAGAAGAAACCGATCATAATTTCTGTGAGCCAGGAACATTTGTCATTAACAGTGACGGCAAAGTACAAATAGTTGACGTCAGTAACGCACCCTTTTCTCGGCCCAATATCGATGACTTGATCAGCGGCATAAAATTCATTCGCGAAAACGACTACCCCATTCGCGGTACACATAATTGATTTTACGGGAAGAGGGAGTTAGGGAGCTAGGAACTGGGAGCTGGGAACTAGAAACTAGAAACCGTAACGGAGGCGTTGGTTTTGGCCAGCGCCTTTTCTTGTTGAGTTAACTTAACGATCCTGATCTTGCTGGAAGATGCGTTCGAGATCGGCACGACCTTTTCGCCCCATTTCGATTAAGGTATCCAGATCATCGCGGTGTTTGATCGAGTCGCGAACCATTTGATTATCGTGATCGGCAAAATTATCCACGGTTCGAATCGCCTCACCGTCACTGTAACCAATTTCGGTGAGTGTATAATTGGCAGCATCCAAACTGCTTTTAAACATTTCACGCACCACTTGATCGGCACCAGCGGCACTCAAACTCCAAAAAGCGGCCCGGTTTCTAGCCCGAGCAACCACCTTCACTTTAGGAAATTGTTCTTTAATCAATTTCACAATAGTCTCGGCTTCTTCGAAACCGTCTACTGCCACCAAAACCACTCGCACATCTTTTATACCTGCAGCCTCCAGAACATCGAGTCGCGTGGCATCGCCGTAATGCACCTTATTACCAAAGCGGGTCACAAACTGTATGTGTTCGGCATCGCGATCGATGGCAGTAAAGGGAATTTTATTCGCTGCAAGAATCCGCCCCGTTGTTTGTCCGAAACGACCAAAACCTAAAATTAATACTTCGGGCTCGTCATCAAAATCAGGGGTTTTCACAGTCGGAGCTGATTTAGCTGGCGGCTTAATTAGAAAGTTAATTAACACCAGTAATGGTGAAGTCAACGCCATCGACAACCCCACAATCAGGTTAATTTGTGATGCAATTTCGTTGGCAATCAGTCCACTGTTGCCCGCCTGGGCCATTACCACAAACGCAAACTCACCGCCTTGGCTTAACATTAAGGCGACTTTAATGCCACGTCGCCAATGGATTTTTGCGATCAGCATCAGTCCGGTAATCACCAGCGTTTTAAAGGCCATTAACGCAATGGCCGCCAGTAATAATAAAAACGGACTTTCTAAAAACAAATCGATGTCGAGCGTCATGCCGATGGCGATAAAAAATAATCCCAGCGTTAATCCTTTAAATGGCTCAATGTCGCTTTCGAGTTGGTGACGAAAACTGGAGTTAGCCAACAAAATACCTGCAATAAAAGCACCCAGCCCCATCGACAGCCCCGACTCCATCATCAACACAGCTGCGCCCACCACAATCAATAAACTCGCAGCGGTCATACTTTCACGACTGCCGTAACGAGACACCAGTTTTAAAAACGGATTTAGAAGAAAGCGGCCGACCAGTAATAATAAAATGACGGCACCTACACTCCAGTACCAGGCCACCGACTCGGTTAAAGCTTTCGCCGATAAAGAATCGACCAGAAACAAGATCGGAACTACCGCCAGATCTTGCAACAACAAAATTGCAAAACCCGCGCGCCCAGAGGGTTTAGCAATGATGCGTTTCTCCGCCATTAACTGGATCGCAAACGCCGTCGACGACAGGCCAAGCGCAAACCCGATCACCACCGCGACAGAAAAATTTTGCAACATGGTCCAGCTAACAAGGCCAATCACGCTGGCTGAAATAAGTAACTGGCCAATACCCATGCCTGTAATGTGATGGCGTAACGACCAGAGTTTTTCCGGATCCATTTCGAGGCCGATCACAAACAGAAGGAGAACCACACCAATTTCTGAAAAGTGCAGAATACTCTCGGGCTGAGAGATAAAATTAAATCCCCAGGGCCCGAGTGCAACGCCCGCTGCCAAATATCCTAATATGGCCCCCATTTTCATGCGGCGAAATAAAGGCACCGCAATTACCGCTGCCACCAGAAAAAATAAAACAGATAATAAAGGTGTGTGTGTATCCATAACCAATCCTGTTTATCGAGAACCAATTACCAAAAGGTTCTATCTTTTATTTGTACTGTTGCTTGTTCGTAACTCCAAAGATGATTATTCCTTCGGCAGTTCAAACCAGAGCGCTTCGAAGTCGCCCTGTTTCGCCATTACCGACACTTGCTGTAACGCCAGCACACCTAGAGCGTCGCCGGGACCAAGCACATGGTCGTTCACTTGCGCCTGCCCTTGAATCACATGCAAATAACCTACCCGATCGGTTAAAAGCATTGAATGACTCTCCGATTCGTTTAGCCTTAGCCGTGAAAGTAACACGTTTTGGTGCAAGGTTAACGACCCTTTTCGACCGTCAGGCGTCACCAGCGGCGTCAGCGTGTCACTCTGTTCGATGTTCGCCTGTTCGTAACCGGGCTCCAGACCTTTTCTGTCGGGCACAATCCAAATTTGGAGAAATTTTAACGGCTCCGAGCTAGAAGCATTAAACTCCGAGTGCAAGATTCCGGTGCCCGCGCTCATACGCTGCACCTCTCCGGCGCGAAGCGTAAACGCATTGCCCATGCTGTCTTTGTGTTTAATTGCACCTTCAAGCACGTAGGTAATAATCTCCATATCACGATGCGCGTGAGTTTCGAACCCGGCACCTGGCGCAACCGTGTCGTCGTTAATTACCCGAAGTACCGACAGTCCCATATGTTGCGGATCGTAATAATGCCCAAACGAAAAACTGTGTCTGCTATCAAGCCACCCCAGCCGCATCCAGCCGCGCTCGTTGGCTGGCCGAATAAAGTCTTGTGCAGTTTTGGTGGCTGATTGAACTGTCATCGATTGCTGGTTCATGGCGGTCTCCCGATGTTATTACGCCCAATAATCGAGAGTTTAACCCCAAATAAATCGATAAATAAGTCTTATACACTGACCATTTTCATCGATATTTTAGATATAATTTTAACTCTAACCTAAATTCAAACCAAAACCATAACACTGAGCGAACTGCTTTAAAATCAACTATTTAAACGAGGTGACACCAACATTGTCATATGCCATTATGGGCGACAGTCGTTAATTTGTCGTCACGCCCGGCGACCATCGAGTGTTTTACTGTGTCTCGAGTTCAACAACACAGGAAGCAACCGCATGAATACGACACAACAACATCAGTCTTCAACCACAAAACACACCAAAACCGTGGAAAAAACAATGGGCAAAGCAAGCATACTGAAAGGCTACTGGTTTTATTTTCAAGACGGCGACATCGACATCGCCGCGTTTGGCTCAGGGTTTTCGGGCAAAGAAACCATATACCTCAACGACAACCCGGTATCCGAAGCGCGCAGTTTCGGAAGACGCAGCAGTCACAGCTTTCAGCATAACGGCAAGCAGTATCAGGTAGTATTTAACGTCACCAGTATGATGAAAGGCGAACTGGAGTGCGAGCTGTACATCGATGGGAAACTGCACAGCAAAGAAATCAAAGCCTACATTACCAGTGTGAATCCCAAAACACTGGCACTGAAAGTCGGCATGTTCTTTGTGATTGGCTTTGCGTTTGGGTTCCTCGGCGCCAAAATCGCCGCCTGGCTTTAATGGACCATCCAATAGCAAGGTAGGACGGCTCACGTGGAAATTCGCCCAGACATTGTAAAACAACATCGTCAGCGTAAAGGCTGGACGCAGCAGCATCTCGCCGATGCCTGCGACGTCAGCCTGCGCACCATACAACGCGTCGAAAAGGTCGGCAACGCCTCGCACGAAACCATAATGAGTTTGTGCGCGGTGTTCGAAATCGATATTGAACAGTTAAAAGCCGTCCCCAAAGCCCACAATGAAAGCCTCGAAACCGTAAACCTGGGCGGTCAGATGATCGCCCTGGTCATCGCCACCATTGTTGGCTCAATTGCTGGGGCATCGTTAATGTATTGGTGGCTGGTTTAAATATTGTGATTTTTCAATGAGTACCGCTCTGTAAAACAGACGAATACAATACTTAATTATGAATAACTTTTAAGATTAAATTGTGAGCGATAGTACTGAGCTGCCGATACAGACTAGAAGCTAACTTGGCGTTACCGAATGTTCGCTTTCGGCCGGCTGATTTTACAATCAAACCAAACCATGCAACGACAAGAAGTCAAATGACTGAACCTCAAAAAGCCAGCCATTTTGGTTGATTCGCCTAATTTCTAATTAAAATCACCATTAAAAACAACCATAGGACAACACAGTTGTATCAAGGCCACTTGAAGATCTTACCAACCAAGCGGTGTTCAGTGCGTGGTACGAAAATTGCCTTTGGTTTCTCGTACACTCAAAGCTAAGTGTTTGCTGTTTAATGTTTATAACAAATCAAAGAAAGGAAGAATAAAAACATGAGAAATACCATTTCGTCGAATTTAGTATTGATAATAACAGCGCTCGTATTGAACAGCTTAAGCGCTACTGATTTAAAAAAGGCTAACGACTCGAATAAGCCTAAAATTATGCTTTTTGGCACCTTTCACTTCGATGATCCTGGCTTAGACGTTGTTAAGTTTTCAAGTACTGATGTGATGACAGCAGATAACCAAGCCTACTTAACTAAATTTGCTCAACGCGTTGCAAACAAGTTCGCACCTACTCAAGTACTTATCGAATGCAGTAAGCAGCAAACAGATGAACTTAATCAACGTTATCAACAATACCTAAAAGATGATTACAAATTACCAAGAAATGAAAATTATCAGATAGGCTTTCGCCTTGCGAAGCTAGCGCTTGTAGAAAAAATAACCTGCTACGATGAAAGGGAAATCAACTTCAACGGCAAAGAATTACTCGAACATATGGCGAAAAACGAGCCCGAAGAGAGCGCTGCCTTCCAGGCCTTCGTATCTAAAATCACAACCAAGATGAATAAGTTGCATCAAACTCTAACTTTAAAGCAATTACTCCAAAAAAATAATGACCAAAAGTTTGATGCATTAAATAAGAGCTTTTATTTATTAGTAAACGATATTGGCGCCTTTGACAATTATTTAGGTGCTGATGCCAGTGCAAGTTGGTGGCATCGAAACTTTAGAATGTACTCGAACGTTCAACACATGGCTAAACCCGGAGAGCGAGTATTTGTTGTAGGAGGCCAAGGTCACATTGCTATTTTAAAAGATCTCGCTCAACTAGACTCTGAAAGAGAAGTCGTTGATGTCAATCCACTGCTATAACTTCGGGGGCGCAGAGTCAAATGAGATTGCAATATTTGACTCCGTTCGCTAACCGTTAAACGTAGCCCCGAAATAGCGATTGCGACTTCGGGGTTTACCATACGAAATCCAAGAAGACAGCGTTAGAAAGGAGTTTTTTTTCAATGTTCTACTCTAAACTTCGACAACAATTTCTCTGAGTGCTTTTCTCTGAGCAGCTGTTTTTGCTCGGGTGTCAATCAATCCACCATATAAGAGTCAACTCTGGCTTAGACAGCTTTAGCTATTTTTACGCATAAACGCTTTGGGGGTTAATCCTGTGTTTTGTTTAAAAACACGGTAAAAACTGGCCTCAGAATTAAACCCCGACTCCAGTGCCAAAGACAAAATGGAAGCTTTGTTCTGAGTGTCGAGTAATTTAACTTTGACATCTTGAATACGATAGTCATTAATAAGCTCGCGAAAACTTTTGTCAAAATGAGCGTTGATTGCTTGCGACAAGGTTACCGGCGCCACATTCAGTCTCTCAGCGACTTGCCTTAAGTTCAGTGTGGGTTGTAAATACATCTTCTCTTGCTCCAGCGCTTGTCGAAAAGATTGTGCCAAGGCTTCAGATTGGGCGCGAGCAGGCTTATCCGCTTCATCCGGTTGTTTGGTTTGTTCGATTTGATCAAGATCAGGCGCTTTTTGCTGAAAAGCCATTAAGCCAAGGTAATAGGTGAATCCGGCGATGTATATAAAATACAGCTTCCAATGCCAGGTGGTATGCACAAGAATATCGGTAAACCGGCTTAAGAGCATATTGCTCACTAACCATAACCATAAGATGATGCTCAAAACAAGAATACTTCGTAGCCAACTGAGAGTCGGGTAGGCGCTATCGGCAGTACTATTTTTTACCCTAATCTGAAAAGCAGTAAATTTGTGATAGCCGAGATAAAGGTAGGTTAAAATGGAGAGTACTATAGCCCAGTCTTCTATTTCCTTAAACGCCTTATAATAAAATTGATTGGCAGCTTGATCCTGCAAGTCGATTGCTGGGTAACCAAAAGTAATACCAAACATGAGTAGCGCATACGTTTGAGCCATCAGAAATGGAATAAAATGCACCAGTATTCGCGGCTCCCACCGAAAACCTTTTTCCGTCATGGCCCTAAGATAAAGATAAAACAGTGGCGCAGTGGTCAACTCAAAAGCATTTGGCACGTAACGAAATGTTGTTGTTGCCGACAGGCCAGAAAAATCTAACAGGACCTTAAAAAACAACAAACAGAACGACAGTATTGCCAAGGCCAGGAAGCCATTGCTTAGCCTCTTTTCTTTCGAAAAGTACAAAATCGGAATTGCCATCAATCCCTGGGTGATACCAATCATTAATAAAACATCAAAAAACGAAAAAGACATCGCTAATAATTAACTTCCTGGTGGCGGGTTATCAAACCCCTTGTATTCTGTCGCGGAATTCCTGAGACGCCAATTACACCAAATCAGACTCCCAATTAACATCAGATTTACTCTTATTTCGCATAATTCGACTCTCAAAACGGTATTTCGAGAGGTTGTAGTAATGTTTCGCGGTTACTGTTCGGTTTTTTAAACTTAGGACAAGCGATGAATATTATAACCGACAATCGAGAATTCGTAGTCGCCACTGTGTTAACGGTTATGGCGACTTTGATTTTTACACTAACTTTAGACTTCCGTACCGTTAATGCGCTGATTGCCCTACACGTAATTCTGGCGAGTCTCGCCTTTGCCATTGGCGGTGTTAGCCTGCTGTCGAGAAAAGGCGGCCCCCTACACAAGCGAACGGGCCAACTTTTTTATCTGATGATGGTCATTTCTTGCACACTTACCTTGATAGTTTCGATGATGCCCAACCACATCAGCCCAACAATGTTTCAAATCAGTGTTTTAGGTTTGTACTTTTTAATTGGCGGCAAACGTAGCATCGCATTCAAAAAGCCAGAGCATCGAGTATTAATTGACCAGTTGCTGGCCTACAGCGTTGTTTCCGTTGGTTTGGTCGTTGTGTTTTATTCGCTGGTATTGAACGCAGAATTTCATCCCTTGCGCACCGTATTCAGCTCAGTAGGAATTGTATTTGGTGTCATTGACTTGTGGGCGTTTAAACGTCGCGAACTGTTGATCAGAAAATGGCTTGCATTTCACCTGTCGAAAATGACGGCAGGCTACACCACCGCGGTGACCGGCTTTTTTGTGGCTCAAAATATTCTGTCGGGTTATTACAACTGGTTCACGCCAACAGTTATCTACCTGGCCTACCTAGCCTACTGGCTGATTAAACTCAAAGTATTTCAACCAGTTAAAGTTAATTCGCAACAAGAATCGAAGTTTGCCGAGTTGTGACACATTTGCGGTCGCGACCACGTACACCCCCTTATCTTTCATACTTCTAAAGGAAAAAATTCTATGAATCGATCGAATATTAAAACTCTTCAACAAAACTTTCGGGCTACCAGATGGATGTGTCAGAGTCTCGCGCTACTTTTCATTGCTTTAACCTTTACCACACCACTGAAAGCCAGCGAGCAGAGCCTTCAACAAGCAGAGTTTGCCTTAAGCAACGAACAATTTGTTCAGGCAAAACGTGCGTTTATGCAATTAATGAAAAAAGATGCCTTTAGGACTCAAGCACAGTTTGGTCTGGCACGAATATTTTTGTACACCGAAGATCTGGATGCTGCGGAAAAACATATTGAATCAGTATTAAGAGCACCGATAACCAATCCAGACCACTTGTTTATTGCGGGTCGCATCGCTGCAGCGCAGGCACAACATGCCAACCTCTTCAGTAAGCTTGGTTACGCACGTGACGCAAAACGCTATTTCACCCAGGCATTGGAAATTGACAACAAGCATCAAGCATCTCTGATTGGCTTGATTCGATTCCACCAAAAAGCACCTGTCCTAGCCGGTGGCGACAAAGATGCTATTCCTGAGCTTGTAAAGCAACTGAGTGAGATCGATCAGCGAGCATCGTTCGCCTATGAAGCACCAACACTTTTAGCAAATAACAATGCGGACCAAGTCATTTCACTTTACCGAGCAGCTCTCAAAGCTCCATCAACCATCGACACAGACCGATTCAAATTTGATTTTGCCATGTTGATGTCGGCACATGAGCATTATCAACCTGCCTTAGAAGCCTTGCTCTCAATAGAGATACACCACGAAAGAAGAGAAACTGACTATTCAGCCATGCTTTTGTATCAAATTGGAAAACTGGCAGCCGAAACCAATTCGCGATTAGATGATGGCATCGAAAACATGAAACGTTACACCGGCGTGCCAGAGAAAGACAGAACCATACCTCAAGACTGGGTTGACTTTAGGCTGGCTCAGTTAGAATTTCTTCGTCATGGTAAAGCCGACAGTCTAAACACACTTCATCGGTTAAGAAAATCAACATCCGATGAGCAACTTGTTGATAAAATCGAGTCATTCCTTCGTGTAAACTAAGGTAAAAAATATTAATGACAAAATTAATAATTCGAAATGCCTCACACAATCGAAACACCGAAATCGCAATTACGACTTCGGTGTTTACCAAGCGAGCCTAAAAAGACAGTGTTAAAACAGAAGTCTCAATATTACATTGTCTGCTTAAAACTTGGACAATAACTTCTCAGAATATTTAGCCCTGAGCAATTGCTGTTGCTCGGGCGCCAGCTGTTCTACCGAATGAAACTCTTCGATAACGGTATTGGTGATCGGCAATTGCAAATAGCTGGATTTGGTCGCAGTTAACACTCGGGTGTGATAATAACCCTTGGCTGGCTCTGAAGTCACTTTGCCACTTTTTACCAACCAAATGTTCATGCCCGACATACCATAGTGTGTTATCACATAATCGCCATCAAAATAACTGACACCCAGGCGACTGAAACGGTTTTCTGTGTCCCCCGGTATTAGTACGTAAATAATGGCCACGACAATCACAGCAACGATAGAAACGATGACAAACTTTTTCATTATGCATTTATCCTTTATAGGCGTTTTTTGCTAGCACAGTCTAGGGTGACTGGCTGAATATTACAAAAAGTTAGTTCCTGAGCGATGTTTTTACACATTGAACCAACCCGTTGCTGCAATCCCAAATTTTATAAGCAAAGGTCATTAGATTGAATGGTTGTCTGATGTACTAATAAACATGAGAGTAGATTGAAACATAGATACGGTTAGCAAACGGTTACATTTCAACGAAGTAGCTGTGCACTATTCACACTTAACCTACGCCATCGTCTGGTAAACTATCCCGATTACCGATTTTAGGAGTTTATGGATGAGATTTTTTAGCCTGGTGGCGATACTGTTGATAAGTAGTGCATGGGGACAAGCCAAAGATACAAGGCAGTTAATCGCTTTTGAGCAGCAAAGCTGGCAAAATCTGGTGCAGGTGCAAGCAAGAACCAAAGAAGAATTTGTAAAGCTCAGCATTTCGCATCACGGTGAGTTATTAGAAAGCGATAAAGAAGCGCTCACAGTGACCTTAAATCTTTCCGATATTCAGCTCGAAAAACTCAAGCGTCTGGGCTTTACAGTCTCCGCCGCCGAGAGCTGGAAGCGACAGCGCACAGCGCAGCTCAACCAATTGCTCAACCGTAAGATCACCAAGCAACAGATCAGTATTCCGGGCTATCCATGTTATCCGACAGTGGAAGAAACCTTTGCCGACGCCGAGCAGTTGGCAACTGACCACGCAACCTTGGCACAATGGATTGACGTTGGCGACTCATGGAACAAAACACGAGAACGTGGCGGTTACGATTTATGGGTTCTAAAAATTACTAATCAAACGGTGACGGAAGAGAAACCCATTTTATTTGTACACAGTGCCATGCATGCGCGAGAATACTCCACAGCCGCGCTGAATCTCGATTTCGCCAAACAGTTACTCAACGACTACGCTACCGATGCCGATACCCGATGGATTGTCGATTATCACGAAATTCATTTAATGTTTCAGATGAATCCTGATGGTCGAAAGTTCGCAGAGTCTGGCCTGTATTGGCGTAAAAATGTCAACGACCTTCATTGTGAAGGATCGCCTGGCGTTGATTTAAACCGTAACTTCAGTTTCTTCTGGGACTGGACCGACGGCATTGGCTCAAGTGGCGATGCGTGCTCCAGTACTTATCGCGGACCCTACGCTGGCTCGGAACCAGAAACAGAAGCGGTCGAAAACTATGTGCGCAGTCTTTTTAGCGACAATCGCGGTGAAGACGACTCTGACGCAGCACCGCTCGATACATCCGGTATGCATATCGACCTACACAGTTACAGTGAACTGATTTTATGGCCCTGGGGGCACAGCTATGATGCCGCACCGAATGGTCCGCAACTGCAAACACTCGGTCGTAAGCTCGCAAGTTTTAACGACTATTATCCAACACAAAGCACCGGATTGTATCCAACCGATGGTACCAGTGATGATGTTAGTTATGGTGAACTGGGCGTTGCTGCGATCACCTTCGAACTGGGAACCGAATTTTTTCAAGCCTGCGAAGTGTATAATGCAGAAATCAAACCCGATAATCTTGCAGCATTAAAGTACGCGGCCAAAGTGGTTCGGGCGCCTTACCTATTACCCGCCGGCCCCGACCTATTACAACTTCGGGGTAATACCAGTGCACAGCCGCAAATACGTCCCGGTGATTCGCTAACGATTACGGTGACCGCTGACGACACACGATTCAACAACAATAATGGTAGCGAGCCGACACATAACATTACTGCCGTTTCCTATTTCGTTAATACACCACCTTGGCAAACCGGTGCAACCCCAATAGCCATGAACGCCAGTGATGGCAATTTTAATAGTGGCGTTGAAACAGCGACAGCCGAAATAGATACTACAGGTTGGGCGCTCGGCGAGTACATGATTTACACACAAGCAGAAGATAATGCAGGCAACGTCGGGCCGGTTAGTGCCTTATTGGTCACCGTGAATAACAACCAAAGTCCTGTAGCGGATTTTAGCGTTACCTGTGATGACCTCAATTGTCAGTTCGATGCCTCCAACAGTAGTGATGATTCAGCCATCCTTAGTTATCAGTGGCAAATCAGTGATGGCACAGAGTTAACAGGAGTGACTGCCAGTCACAGTTTTTCTGAGTTGGGGAGTTATCAGATTACCTTAACGGTAACAGACGACCAAGGCGCAATCGGCGAGCACAATATGACACTGGAATTAACCGCACCCAATCAACGTCCAGTGGCTGATTTCAGCGTAACTTGCCAGCACCTTAACTGCGCACTGGATGCATCAAACAGTTCCGACGACTCTGCAATCAACAGCTACGAATGGCGTATAAGCGATGGGACAAGGCTAAGTGGGCAAACCGTAAATCACACTTTTACCGCTAAAGGCACCTACAATATTGAACTGACAGTGGTCGATGACGCAAACGCAAACGACGTCGAAACCAAAAGCGTTACTGTTAAAGCCAAATCGTCCAGCGGTGGTGCATTAGTTTGGTTTAGTGTGATGTTGCTTGCTTTGATTCGTGTCCGGAAAAACTTAAAATGTTCAGCTAAGAAAATACTGTAAATTAATATTGATGCATAAATTGGTGATGGTTTGTGGATTACAACCCTTCATCAATTATTGAAGCTATGAACTAAATATGTACAACTTTAAATTACCTAGAAATAACGATCATACAAGTGAAAGTAACGATCCATTTAAAACAGAGTTTCTCCGCATATGGATCGTTACAGGAGGAACCTTTTTAGTTCTACTTTCAATTTTTGAAGTCGGAGGGAACTTTCGAAGCAGTTCGACAGGCCTACTCGCAATCATATTCTTTATAGCGATTCTATACTTGACTGATGTGTTCGCCGAGTCTTATAAAGTGATGCGTTACGCATTCATAACTGTGTCTATTATACTCGGCATGACAAGTGTAGGTCTTGCCATTAACTTTGCAATGCTCTCAATGTTTATGGGGTTTGTCTATTGCTTAGTAGCTGCTTTACTTGCTTTCCATGAGTATGAGTTGTAACACCTTGTCATCGCAACTATCGAATCCACAAAATAGCGATAGCGATTTCGGGGCAGTCAAATGTGCAACCGTATTTTACGTTCAAGGAGTAATCAGCTCTTTCATAATTACCAATCAGGAAAACTCAACCCAACAACCTTTTCAGCTCTATTTTTAAAAAGTCGAACACAAAACCAACGCGGCGACTCGTGACTACCTCTTTATGCGCTACTAAAAACATGGGGGATACGATGGGTTCCATTTGCGGAAATACTCTTTCCATGTCGGAGTCAGAATCGCCAATGTGCTCTAGTGCTGTAACAATTCCCAAGCTCTGTTTGGCCATTGCCCATTGCACAAGGTGGCTTTCTGCCCGAGTCGAAAAGTGTTGCTCGTTTAGCTCGAACCCAAGTCCTTTTAAAAACTTCAGGTAGCCTCCCGCATCATTAAATCCGATAAAGCGGCAATCTCCCAAACGCTCCATACCAGTCGGTCGGCCAATATTATCGAGATATATCGACGACGCATAAAGCCGACTGTTTAATCGACCCACTTCAACGGATATCAGATCGGGTTGGTTTGCGTGGTTGGCTCTTATGCCGATATCTGCTTCTCGCCGTTTCAGATCACTGGAATCATTCGATGCGACAAGTTCGATTTCTAAACCGGGTTCTTGTTTTAGTAACTTATCAATCAAAGGCGGCATAATGTGTGCGGCGAATAGCTCGCCGGCTGAAATACAAACCGTTCCTTCAACCGATTGCGATTGACCCGACGCCGCCAGCGAAAATTGCAGCGCTGCTTCGGCCATATTGCGCGCATGGTGAACCAGTTGCTGGCCGCTTTGAGTTAAACAACGTGCATTTCCGTGGCGCTCAAAAAGCGTCACACCAATCTCTTCTTCAAGTGCAGAAACCTGCCGGCCGAGAGTTGGCTGTGAGACTCCTAGCGCTCGTGCCGCAGCCGATAACGAACCTTCTTCGACCGTTGCAATAAACGCACGAAGGTGGTTCCAGTTGTAATTTGTCGCATCCCATTCCATACATATATGAATACATAACATGCAAATTTAGTCAATTGTTATTCGATATTGCATGTGATTGAATATTGAAACACCAACGCATCATAGAACAGGACGGCAAGATGAACTCACTAAATCGACTCCAGGATACACAAATACCCACAGGGGTTAAATTGTCTTTGCTCTGGGCATCACTGATGTCGCTTTACATTTACAACGATTATTTTGTGCTGTTCGTTCCCGGCACAATTGATGCTATGGCAAAAGGTTCCATGGGCCCGATCGGAGAGTACACGGACGGCAAAATGATGATAGTAGCATTGATACTCGCGATCCCGGCCAGCATGGTTTTTCTGTCGTCGATATTAGCGTCTCGTATCAGTCGTAAGTTGAACTTGACGATTGGTGTGGTGTACGTCATTTTTGCTTTGCTTACACTGATTGGTTCTCCATGGTTTTATAAGTTGATCGTCTGTTTCCAGCTTTTCGCTCTGACGTTGGTCATTCGATTAGCTTTTCGATGGACTGATCGATAAAAGACGAAACCAGTCGAAGGAGACTGTTGAAGGGTGGTAGCACAAACATAAAATCTTTAGCCTGGGCGTTTCAACGAGCTAACTCTTTGAATTCAATAAAATTGATGGTCCTGCGGTGCGTTCTCACACTCGACAGCTTGGCAATTTTTCTTCAAAAGCTCATTTAAAACAGATATTCTCATTCAGTTTTCCCGTTTAATCAGTCCGGTTTAATTAGTTTTTTACCCCCAGAACTATGGTTTGAGTCTTATTATGCGTCGATTTGCTGTTAGTTTATTCGCTATTGTTTATTTAATATCACTTCACAGTGACGCCGGAGAAATTTATAAGTGGGTGGATAAAAACGGCAAGGTGCACTACTCCGACAAAAAACCAGACCATCTTAAAACAGAAGTACAGAATGTCGAAGTTAATACTGGAATCAATGCGCTGCCAGCGGTCGACATAAAGATCCCCATCCAGTACAAGGGCACGGGTACCTTGTCACCTATTGACCTGATACCTATGAAAGTAGAGTTTCCTGGTGCCCAATATAACGATTACAAAATGGGTAAAATACTTAAAGGCAAAGACTGTCACCTTAGAGTAACTGATATTTATTGGGTCGAGGGAAACGCCTACATTAAAGATGTTTTAATCGAGCAGACGTTCATTGAACGCTTCATGTCGTCGGGCTATATGATCTATGGTCCTAAAATGCAATCAAAATTAGGACAGCGCAATCGATACCAACTTTCAGCAAAGCTCGTCGACCTAAATTTACTGAGTTGCATCAATGCTAGAACACCCGAAATAAGCAAGAACAACGTATATCTAAAAGTAGACTGGGAAATGTCAGATAGACTACTGAATAAAGTGATTTATTCAAGTACAACGGAAGGAATTTATCGAGGTCATAAGAAACCCTTTAGAATGAATGGCGAAGAGCAATCGATTGTGCGTGCTTTAAAGGTTGCTATCGACAATTTGTTAGCCGATCAAAGCTTTATCAATTTATTAACAACTCCAAATAATGACCGATCAATTATAAAAAGTTTTTCTCCTATTAATATTGAATTTCACCAGAAAAATAACGGCTCCTTTCGAGAGTCTCTTCCTGCTTTACGTGATGCCACGGTAACCATTCGAACTCAGAGCGGCCATGGAAGCGGTGTTATTTTGTCTAACCAGGGTTACATAATTACCAATGCGCACGTGGTTGAAGGCGCCAGTAATCTATTAATCGTCTATCGAGGAAAACAATATAATGCGACTCTCGAACGTATCGAGCCAATGAGAGATGTTGCGCTTTTAAAGGTTAATATTAAAGTCGACCCAATCATCTCGTTGGCACAGAACGAACCGCAAGTCGGAGATGACCTGTACGTAATTGGAACGCCACTATCCGAGCAACTCAGCCATACAGTTACGCGAGGAATTTTGTCAGCCGTGCGTGAAAAAGACGGATTACTTTTCTATCAAACTGACGCATCAATTAATCCGGGTAATTCCGGTGGGCCTATTTTCGATACCCAAGGCAACCTGGTTGCTTTAAGTGTCGCAGGTCTCTTTTCTAGTACCGGTGCCGGGTTAGGCGTCAATTATCTGATTCCGATAAATGATGCATTCAAGGCATTGTCCATAAAAGTTTCTGACAATCACAGTCAATCAAGCACTGACAAAACGAGAAGAAATGTTAGCAGCCGCTCTAATCAAAGCGAAATAACAACCAGCAATAATTCGAACCTCGTGGCTCTCGACAGTAATATAGATAAAATGTTTGAACTTTATTCCAATGCAGTCGCTTATCGAGAACAAAGTCAGTATGTTAAGGCTCGTCAATCTCTACGGTTAGCGCTTGAGTTAGCCTCCGAGCAAGTCAGTACTTCAGACATACAAGTGATAAAAGATGAGCTTAACTTTGAGTTGCCTCTTTCCATGGCGAATTCCAAGCTGATGAGCGGTGAAGTACATGCCGCACAAGAAATTATTCATCAGCTTAAAAGTTATATTCGAGAGCACCCCAAGCGATTTGAGTTGTCCAAGAGAATCGCCGAACTTTCGAACGCTGTCAGTTACTTGCAACAAGCAAAAAAAGCCAATGCAATAACTCAATTGCTGAACATTAAACCATTGATGTCGGAGTATTACAGCCTACAAGGTAGCTTCCCTAAATCCAAAGAGAAGTTAACTGAGTATCTAATTAAATACTACGATGCTTCTGTACTCATTCAATACCATATCGTGCGCTATTCGGTAAATGGTTCGAGCTACCGAATTGAATTCAGAAACAAACAAACCTTGGCCGATCACGTGATCGAAGGTACTTATTAATCGTAAAAATAAAGTTCGATATTTATCAGAAAAAATAGTGTCGTTGCGACTTTGAAATGGCTCTCGTCTGTCGATACTGCATAACTTGCTCCAAACACAAGTAGGGTACGTAAACACAATCAAAGAGCTGAATTGAAATTATGGATTCTGTTACACAGTTTATGCTTGGAGCCGCTGTTGGCGAAGCATCGGCGGGAAAAACGTTCGGTCGCAAAGCGGCCGTCTGGGGCGCGCTATTTGGCACACTACCAGACCTTGATGTATTCGTACCTTTGGGCGATGCAGTACGCGACTTTACTTACCACCGGTCAGCCACCCACTCATTAATCATCATGTTACTCGCATCACCAGTTTTTGGCTGGCTGCTTTCGCACATCCATCGCTCTAAAGATGATACCGCGTGGCGTTGGACGGTTATGGTGTTTGCCTGTTTCGCTTCTCATGCTTTGCTCGACAGTTTTACCGTTTACGGCACACAATTGCTTTGGCCCATCAGTGAATACCCTTTTACCTTTTCAACCATTTTTATCATCGACCCCATGTATACGCTGCCTATCAGTATCGGGGTTATCACCGCATTCATTCGACCTCGCTGGCAGGTTGTTAATTCAATCGGCTTGATACTGAGTAGTCTGTATTTGACCTGGAGTATTGGTGTCAAGCTCCACGTTAATTCGGTAACACAAAAAACCATTGCTGAACAACGCATTGAGGCGACAGATTATTTAACCACACCTTCAGCATTCAATACCTTGTTGTGGCGCGTAGTAGTGATTAACGATGACCACTATTACGAAAGTTACTACTCTATTTTTGATCGCGAGCGATCGCTTCAGCTTATGCCTTTCGAGCGCAACCTTGAATTATTGTTTCCCGTGGAGAATGAATGGGCGGTTCAACGACTGCAATGGTTTACTAAAGGATTTTATAAAGCTTCCGAACTTGAGAACGGACTGGTGATCACTGACATCCGCATGGGCTTCGAACCGCAATACGTCTTTAATTTTAAAGTTGCCGAACATACCGAAGAGAATCCCAGAGTCATAACGCCGCAACAAATCGAAGTCGATATGGATTATCGAAAAGCCGACTTAATCTGGAAAAGAGTGTGGGACGAGTCTATTCAAATTACTCCCGTCGTCGACCTGAGAAGGCATTAAAATTATACCTTTCTGCCTGTTGTTGAATTGAGTCGCTATCAATTCAAAGTTTGAAACAGATCCATCGAACAACTCGATACTTGTGTTGAAGCCGAAACGCTATACTCAATGCAACACTTTCGAACACAGGAGCAGACCATGGGATTATTGGTTGACGGTCAATGGCAAGACAAATGGTACGACACCAAATCAACGGGTGGTAAGTTTGTGCGCAAAGAAAGCAGCTTTCGCAATTGGATCACTCAGAACGGTGCTGCCGGTCCGACCGGCGAAGCCGGGTTTAAAGCCGAACCGGGACGCTACCACTTGTACGTATCGCTGGCTTGTCCGTGGGCGCATCGCACATTGATCTATCGTAAATTGAAGGGCCTAGAATCGATGATCGATGTATCAGTGGTGAATCCTTACATGCGGGAAAATGGCTGGACGTTTGAGCCTCATCAGGGTGTTATAGCCGACCCGCTGCTCAACGCAGATTTTTTGCACCAGATATACACCCACGCAAAAACGGACTACACCGGTCGAGTAACGGTTCCGGTGCTGTGGGACAAAGAAAACAACACCATTGTCAGCAATGAATCGTCCGAAATCATTCGTATGTTTAACAGCGCGTTCGATCCCGTTGGCGCTGTTCCGCTCGATCTCTATCCGAAAAATTTGCGACAGCGCATTGATGAATTGAATGACTTTATTTATCCGAAAATTAATAATGGCGTCTACAAAGCCGGGTTTGCGACAAAACAACAGGCTTATCAAGAAGCGGTTCACGAATTGTTCGATGCGCTGGAGCACATAGACGTCATTCTTAGCAAACATCGATATTTGACCGGCGATACCATTACCGAAGCCGACTGGCGACTTTTCACCACGCTAGTACGATTCGACGCGGTTTACGTAGGACACTTTAAATGCAATTTAAAACGCATTGTCGATTACCCGAACATCTGGGGCTATTTAAAAGAGTTGTATCAGGTTACTGGTATTAAGGACACGGTGAATATGCATCACATCAAACATCACTACTACGCCAGTCACGACACCATAAATCCGACGGGGATTGTTCCTGAAGGGCCCATTATCGATTTTGAGGCACCTCATGGTCGAGATTAATTCGCGATAAGCATTCAACTTTGCTAGTTTGGCACAAGCAAAGTCTTTATCGACAGGATCTCAAACCGTCAAAGAGGCATACTTTGAGTTGCGGAAAACACAACCATCAACCGGCAAATATCCATCAATCCAGTGCCCATCAAGCGTCGTGTCATGATTCATCGGGGCGGCCCGATTATTTATTGTGGTGCTCGATGACCGGAGTTGCTCTGCTTTACTCGTGTTATTTGCTCTTTGGGCATTCGGAAACCCTGCCTCAATGGCTGCACCAACTCAGTCAGTCCAGTTTCGAACTCATCAACACCATGTGGTGGGGACTACTCATAGGCATTCTGGTTTTATCGATTTTGAGCAAAATTCCGAGAGAGTTTGTGATGTCGGCGTTAGGCAGTCAACGCGGCAAAGGGGGTATTGTTCGAGCGACCATTGCTGGTGTTCTATTGGATTTGTGCAGCCATGGCATTCTCATGGTCGGCGCCAAGCTTTACCAACGTGGCGCATCATTGGGTCAGGTGATTGCGTTTCTGGTAGCAAGCCCCTGGAACTCATTCTCGTTAACTCTGGTGCTCATTGCGTTAATTGGTTTGCAGTGGACTCTAGTGTTTATTGGTTTATCGTTAGTAATCGCCATTATCAGCGGATTAATTTTCGATGCGCTAGTAAAACGAGGCGTATTACCGGAAAATCCAAACCAGTTTGACTTACCCGATGATTTTCGCTTTTGGTCCGAAGCCAGAACTCAATGGTCGGAGGCGAACTTTTCCGTTTCGTTTTTAAAAACCATGGCCATTGATGGCATCAAAGAATCTCGTATGGTCATGCGCTGGGTGTTATTCGGCGTATTACTGGCGGGCTTGATTCGCGTGTTATTCTCGCCCGAATCTTTTTCGACTTACTTCGGCCCTGATCTAATCGGACTGGGGCTCACGCTTGCCGCTGCGACTGTTATGGAAGTTTGCTCTGAAGGGTCCACGCCTATCGCCGCAGATTTACTTAATCGTGCAGAAGCACCCGGCAACAGTTTTGCTTTTTTAATGACGGGAGTCGCCACCGACTACACTGAAATTATGGTGCTCAAAGACACCACTGCATCCTGGAAAATCGCGCTATTTGTACCTCTGATTACTGTTCCGCAGGTGCTTCTATTGGCAGTATTGTTAAATCAATTGGCACTGTGAGCTGGCCGACTCTTGAAAAATATTCAATCGTATACGAACCGAATGATTTGTTGTCAGAAGAGCTATAAACTGGGTAGTGACGGTTACTTTTTACTCGCCTATACTGATAACACGCAATCACCCAATTAATGCAGAAGGATGAGCGGATGCATCACATATTCGCACCCATCGGAAAAATTCTATTTGGCAGTATCCTTGCTTTGCTGCTTCCTCATGCTTTTGGCACAGAAACCATCGAACAATGGCAAGAGGCTATCGACCGCATTCTCGAAGTTGAGGTCGAACTTGGAGCCGAACGAAATAATAGCAGTCACAAAGATCCAGTACATAAGTCCGTTGAACGTTATATTTCGCAATTGGAAAGCATCGATTTATCAGCGACGCCAACTGGTTTTGATACCGCATTTCACAAACACATTGCCGCATGGAAAAATGCACTTCCACTACTAAAACAATACTCAAAATTACGCGGCGACATGCACGACGTTTTCAAATTAATTCACCAGAAAACCGATGCATTAAAACCCATTGAACAGTCCATCTGGACAACCTGGTACTCCATCGAGCTGTTTCAAAAGTTTTATCGAGATCCCATTGCCAAACGTCGATTTGTCTACAGTTCCAATTCAGAAGGAAACTTTGAGGTATTACTGTCTCAACTCGGACAGGCACCAAAAAACTTAAGTCGCCACCCAGCCAGTGACAATTATCCGGTCGTTGACCGTACCAACCAACGCATTGCGTTTCAGACTCAACGCCATGAAAAATTTGATATCTATTTAACAGATTTTTCAGGAAGTCTAATGCAGCAGCTGACTTTTGACGACGACCACGATTACTTACCGTCATTCCACCCGAAAAATAATTATTTGTATTTTATGTCATGGCGAAAATTGGAGACTGATGAAAATCGCGAAAATCACTTTTACCGACGTCCAATTGCACAACAGGCCTCTAAACCTGGTCTGGAACCGGAGCGTTGGTTGGCAGACACTCCGAACAACTCAACCACGTTAGAATGGTCACCCGACGGACGCTACTACATATACACCTTTCGAGAGCCCGGAGCCAAGCCGGCGCAACTGATTGAAGTCGACACCAAAACACAAACCAAAACGCAATTAACCAATTTGACGAGCTATCAGGGAACGGCAACCTACTCACCCAACGGGCGCTACATCGCCTTCTACTCGTCGAATGATACCGTCTCCAAAATTGGAATTCTTAATCGCGAAACCAAAGTCATTACCTGGTTACTCAGTTCGGGCTTTAACTGGTACCCTCGTTGGTCGTCTGATGGGCAGTGGCTTAGCGTCTCGGTATCCGACACGTCCGATCATAAAGACATCGACATTTATGCTGTTCATATCACTCATCCTGAAATTAAAGTTCCACTCATTCTCGACCAATTTCGCAGCACTTCGCTGGCCTGGCTCGAATAAAACAATAGCCGGTCATCCCGGCTATTTTTTATATCGGATATTGGTAATACTGATGTCGACTAATTAGATGGCACCACCTTTAATTCCGAAGTCATACGCCACTGCTCCAATACAGAAACACGCTTCATCAAATCTTTCTGATTCTGCTGCATGGTGTTCACTTGCTGGATCAACTTACTGATCCGGCGGCCATTATCGGCGGACTGGTTTGCGGATTGCTCGGCCGACTTTTCAACCGACGCCAGAGTTTTGCGTTGCAACTCCAGCTGCTCTTTTAGAATATCCAGATCCGTTGTAAAAATGTCCAGACTTGAGCGCATGGAACTGACGTTTTTCGCCAGATCGTTGAGACGCTTTTCGGTAGACCCACCGAGATTTTTAAGTTTGCCATCGAGCTCTTTGATTTCAGACTGATTACGCCGCCAGGCCGACGCCCATAGCTTATCCATTTGCACCCAGAGTTCGTCGGCTTTTTTCGCAAGCTCAGAAACTTTGACCTGAAGAGCCACCGCCGACTGATCCATTTCTTCGCCGGTTGCGGACAATCGTTGCTCCAGTTCGGAAATTCGACTTTGCGCCTGACGCACGGTTTCTTGTTGCGTCTGTAGCTGTAAATAGAGCCAGGTAGCCATCCCCATGCCGCCCAGCGCCAACAATAATGCAATCAATGTCAGTCCTTTGGGTGCGCCACCTTGAGTTTTCTCTGCCAAGTCTTCGTCAACCGGGCCTTTGCCCCTGGGAGTTCGCCGTGCCGTTAATCCGAAGTCTTCACGCTCAGGAACAATCTCGGGCAATGGACTCTCATTTTTCGGGTCTGTCATAATTAATTAACGTCTCGTATCAACTGTCAAATTTAACTCGGAAACTGGATCGTAACCTTATTTCACCACTAAGACTATCAACCAGTCGAAAAATTCAATCTCGGGTTGGGTTTACCAATGCATCTTGTCAACCTCGGAATTTTCACCATCGACTTCAACGATTCGCCAATTTTAACAGTGAGGTATCTCTTTTCCGAATTTTTTCAATAACAGCAGGAAGTCGTGCGCAATCTAAAAAATAGAACAATGCAATTGCTTTTATGCATTACCCGGTTAGACGTGTGCCGACTATATTTAAAGTTCACCTGCCGTTTGATTCTGTCGCTGTCCGATTAATCGATTACAGAATGCTGTCAGACAACCGTTAACATTATCTGGACAGTCCCATCTTTCAACGACTGGCGTGGGGTTGTGCCAAAGGAGGAACAACGCATGACGAAACCACGACTATTGCTCAAGCACATTCTCACTGGCGTCACCGCTGCCAGTCTGGCACTTTCAGTCGGTGCGACCGCCGCTGATATGACCAAGTCTAAAGGGGCCAAAGGTTCGGGGCACGTTAACCTTAACCAACCCAAAAGCAATCAGTTCTGGTGGCCGAATCAATTGGACTTATCGCCCTTGCGCGATCACGATAAGCGATCCAACCCGTTGGGTGAAAACTTTGACTACGCAGCTGCCTTTAATCAGCTCGACCTGAAAGCGGTAAAGGCTGATCTCAATAAATTATTAACCACTTCTCAAGACTGGTGGCCCGCCGATTTTGGCAACTATGGCCCGTTCTTTATCCGACTCAGTTGGCACAGCGCTGGGACCTACCGAACCTTCGACGGACGCGGTGGCGGTGATGGCGGTCAAATGCGTTTCGATCCGCTAAACAGTTGGCCAGACAATGGCAACCTGGATAAAGCTAAACGACTGCTTTGGCCACTCAAACAAAAGTACGGTGCCAGTCTTTCTTGGGCCGATTTGATGATACTTGCCGGCACCGTCGGCATGGAAAATATGGGCTTTAAAATTTACGGTTTTGCCGGTGGCCGCGCCGACGACTGGGAACCCGACTTGGTTTACTGGGGACCGGAGCTTGAAATGCTCGCGAGTGACCGTGAAACTCGCGACGGACAATTGCAACGGCCATTGGGTGCAACGCACATGGGACTCATTTATGTAAATCCAGAAGGCCCGAAAGGTAAACCTGACCCCAAAGGTTCCGCAAAAAATATTCGCACTGCTTTCGGTCGAATGGCGATGAACGATGAAGAAACCGTTGCCCTTATCGCAGGAGGTCACACCTTTGGGAAAATGCACGGTGCGCACAAACCCAGAGAATGTGTGGGACCCGAACCTGGCGCAGCCGCGATCGAAGAACAAGGACTCGGCTGGAAAAACCAATGCGGCAAAGGCCACTCAGAAGACACAGTAACCAGTGGATTGGAAGGCGCCTGGACACAATTGCCGACACAGTGGACTTCCTTGTATCTATCCAACTTACTCAATCTCGAATGGAAACAAACCAGAAGTCCGGGAGGCGCCATTCAGTGGATCCCAAAAGACAAGTCGCAGCACAACACAGTGCCCGACGCACACGTTAAAGGCAAACGCAATCCACCAGTCATGACCACCGCCGATTTAGCGATAAAGGCCGATCCAGCCTATCGAAAAATTGCAGAGCGTTTTCTCGCCAACCCGGAGGAGTATCGATTGGCATTCGCCAAAGCCTGGTACAAGCTAACCCATCGCGATATGGGCCCGCGCAGTCGCTTCTTGAAAGATAGCGCACCTAACGATCCCCTACTGTGGCAAGACCCCATTCCAAAAGTAGATTACAAACTGGTTCAAGACAGTGATGTGAAAAAGTTTAAGTCAGAAATCCTGAAGTCGGGGTTAACCGTTCCAGAATTAGTACGAACCGCTTGGGCATCGGCCTCCAGTTTTCGGGCAAGTGATATGCGAGGTGGGGCCAATGGCGCACGAATCGCATTAGCACCGCAAAATGACTGGGCGGTAAATAATCCCAAAGAATTAAAAAAAGTTCTTAAAAAGCTGAGCGCGTTACAAAGAGATTTCAATAAAAGCCTGACAGGCGGCAAAAAGATTTCGTTGGCCGACGTTATTGTTTTAGGCGGTGCTGCTGCGATTGAAAAAGCCGCTTCCGATGCGGGTATTAAAGTCGAAGTGCCCTTTAAACCGGGACGCAACGACACCACCCAAGCTTGGACCGATGTTGAGTCCTTCAATTTTTTGAAACCCTCTGCTGACGCTTTTAGAAACTTTTATGACGAGAAAGACAGTTACCAATCACCAACCGAAATGTTGGTCGACAAAGCCGATCAGTTAAATCTCACGGTGCCAGAAATGACCGTATTAATTGGCGGCATGCGAACGCTCGATGCCAATACCAATGGTATCAAACATGGCGTGTTCACCGATGCACCCGGCACATTAAGCAATGACTTTTTCATTAACTTGCTTGATATGTCAGTGCAATGGCGAAAAGCAAAAAAGGCTGGCCTGTACGAAGGCATCGAAAAAGAATCAGGCAAAGTAAAATACACAGCGACGCCGGTCGACCTCATTTTTGGATCCAACTCCGAACTCCGAGCCGTTGCCGAAGTCTACGCCTTTGATAACTCAAAATCGCGGTTCGTAAACGACTTTGTCAAAGCTTGGAGCAAAGTCATGCAGCTCGATCGATTTGATTTGTAATCAAGCCTGGTGCTTTCATAAAGGGAGCAAACAGCTCCCTTTGTCTCAGCGAAAACTTGAGTTCCATTCAAGCAGTCCCTTAACCGATAATTAGAATAAATTCCTTTTCCCACCCCTCGAATTAAAGAGGTTAATTTGCTGTCATGGCTTTTTTTGATCGCCAATAAATGCGAGTCAATAGATACCAACTAAACACCGCGGGGCCAAAACCCAACACCCAACTTAAAAGCAACAGCCCTAAAAGTCCGCCAGACTTCAATATTACGACAAGCGCAGCGACCATAATAATGTGGTCTACAGCAAAGCCAAACCAAATGGCAGTCGGTATGCTTTTTATTGTTACTCGAGTTTGATTGAAAGCAAGCCAGAGCAAACAATAGATTGCATAGGTGGGAATAACGCATGCAATAATAAAATTCACGAACTCACTCCAGCTAATAAATATCTGGCTCAAGCCGAATAAATAGCCAAGCGCAAGAAGGTTTAGCGTCGGCCCAAGACAGACACAACCAAAAACTACATAGCCGATAATTTTTAATGTATTCAATATCAACTCCACCTTACTTTTCTAATTTGAATTCACCCACCTGATAAAACAAGATCCCGAACCACTTATGGGTAACCGATAACTCAAACTCGAAAAGCTGATTATCAATGGCTCGTTGCCGAACGACAGTTTTGCCCGGCGTAAACCAGTCGGGGAGTTTAATTTTGAATCGTCCCAGCTGTATGAAGAAGGACTTGCTTTCAAATACCATCGCGGCGTTTTTCTCGAAGACCTGCAGCTTCATACCAAAGCCGAAACCAACCAACTCAACCAGCCCCTCCTTCTCTAAAATGCACTTGGTAGACTTGATCCGATTCATTGGCTTTTCTGGGTAATGATAATAGCGATCCCAGGTCATTCCTTGACGCTTAACATCAGGGTAGACCCTCACCGTTATAGGCACATTCTTTGCCGCATAAAGCGCCAGCGGCGTTCCGATTAATCGACAAGCTTGTGCCAATAGTTCTCCAGCAAAAGATAGTTGCACCTCTCGCATGACGCCGCGGTAAGTGACGCTGCGCTTTTCATTTTTAGAAAACCGCTGTCGAATCGCTGGGTGTAACCGAAACCAGTCTCGGTTTCCCATCAGCAACTGATAATCGCTGTAGACAGGTTGCTTTCTATTATTACTTTGCAAAAATTTTGGAGGGCAGTTCGTCATATAAACTCTCCTTTAGAAGCGCAGAAATTGTCCCGTCGTTCGTTACCACGCCGTTCAACGCGATAATAAATATTCCATCGTTTGGCGATATCGAAGAATTCCTTCATCGAAAAAAGATTCATACACGGTCGCGCACCTGGCGTCATTTTATCTTCAAGTATTTTCTTAATGACCAGCTCTGCTGCAATAATAGGGACGTTTGGACCCACACCTTTTTCTGCAATTAATTGCCAGTGCAACAATTTTTGATTGCCTTTTCGATCGACTCCCTTCATATCCATAAACATTCCGCCACAATCGCTACCCCAATTTTCAAACCAGCGACTCAATGCAGTAATACGATTGCTAAATCGCTGCCAGTTGTGTATCCAGCCCATACGTGAAACATAGGACATCGCCCACAAACCCAGATGCATCAGACCAACCTCCAATCCGGCCTGAAACCGTATTGTTTTTATGTCGGGAAACTGTTGAGGGATAAGATCAAGATCAGGAATATTGCAATTACTCATCCAACGCTTGCCTAATGGATAACCCAAATCGACGCGCCTTAGATTCTGCCAGCCCCAAACAGTTCTCAGGTTGTCATCGATTCGAGTGGAAAAGGGTTGGCCTGTAGTATGTAAGATGGAAGCAATGGTGCCCTCGCCCCGTTCGGTCTGGTTGCCTGGAGAAATGCCGTAATCCAGAGTTTGAAGTTGTGCGAACTGATTCTGATAGTTTCGCAATACGGCATCGGTTAAAGCAGGAACCGTGCTCGCACCGGTGATAAGCGTAAGCTTTTTATCAACCGCTTCCTTATTCAGCGCCTCTGAAAACCCTGCAACAAAAGCTCGATCATCGGCCAGATCCACATAGTGGCACCGCAACTCAAGGCATATTCTTGCGACCTTATAATCGGTTGTCTTATCAGTGAAAAGACACTGATTTTGAAACGGTCCAACCACATTGATCAAAACATCAGGATTAATCGTTGCTACATCACGTTTAAATTGCGGAGCGAAAATATCCAGTTTTTTGCAACCAATGAGCTTACCAGTTGCTGTTGCAAGTTCTTCTTGCAAAGCTTCCAGCCTATCTGAATTTCTACCCGCAACAACAACCTCAAACCGGTCATCATGTAACAGGCTACGAACCAGTCGCTTGCCAAAATGTCCATAGCCACCTAGTACCATAAGTTTCATTGTTAACTCCCTTTGCTTTCTGCTTGTCGCTTGGTCACTAGAATCAATTCATCTCGTTTAGGTAAATCACTCGGTAAGCGGATACTCCAGACAAGACCGATCCGTCGCAGAAGCTTAAGTACCCACCATCCCGGATCGAGCTGTCCTTTTTGAATACCTAAAAGTGCAGAACCAGGATAGGCGTGATGATTGTTGTGCCAGCTTTCGCCCATGGTAATTAAAGAGGCAAACTTAATGTTGAATCCCTGAACGGCAGCACCTTGCACATGCCAATCGCGTTCCCCATCGTTGTGTGCAAAATAACCGATCAACCAGTGTCCCGTAATAGAAACAGCAACGCGAACACAAATACCCCATACGACCCAATCGATGCCACCTAATCCGAAAAGCAGAATCGCCCACGGGAGCTGCTGCCACATCCAGGTATTTTCCATCCATTGATAGACGCGGTCGTTTTCAAATTCATCTTCAGGCTGAAATTGCGGTGGGCAATCAAGATCAAACTCACACAATAATTGCCACACACCATCGATGATCATTGGTTGCTGATGAGAAAAATAATCATGACACTGAGGCTGACGCTGTGCCCAGTCACGCATGTCATGGGTTTGCATCATGCCTCTTGGCCCTGCAAGTCCAACCAATACTCCCAGATGCACCATAAAATACTCCAGCCATTTAGGGCACGCGTAGCTGCGATGAATCAGCAAACGATGCATTCCCAAGGAATGTCCGAGACAAAGAGAGGCCGCAGTGCTTAGCAAAAACACAATCAATACTTCGACAGAAAAGGTCAACACGCCACCAACTAAAGCAATGAGGTACATTGCTAACACCCAGCTTATTTTGATGGGCGATATACGAACAGTTCCATCTATCGCATTACATGGCCGTGCGTCGTAAATACGAGGATTGTGGTAATGATTCTCGGCAATCATTCCCTGTTCAGGGCTGCTCATTTTGTATCGTCCTTTAGCTGTCCAACTCTAATTAATGGCCAGACTACCGAACTAAAAACCTCAAAAACTCCAGTTTGATAAACCGTAACCAACTAAATATTTAATTAATAATTTTCAATAACTTAGAGAGTTCCAGTATGATAAATCTGGAACAATGGGAGGTAATGGGGACGCTGCGACATCCATTTATTTCCACTTTAATGAGCGTATTAGTTGCTTTCGCATCCTTGCGACGATTTTCCGTTGTACGAAATTATCGGTTAATCACAATTAGACCTGGAAACTGGTTTACGATCGATACTTTGCAAGGATCGTCACAGGTGCTTCAATTTATCCAAAAAGGCTTTAAACTCTGTTAAGCGATAATGATTCGAAGACTGACCTAGAGCGACGGCTTTCTGCATCGCACGAAGCGCTTTTTCGGGCTGCTGACTGGCTTGATAGCTTTGCGCCAGCTCATAATACGCCATTGGCGATTTGGGTCGGTATTCTCTCCATCGTTTAGCAATCCGAATGGATTCTTCCAGACGCCCCTCACGGCGTAATCGAGCCGCGAGTGCTTGTAGACTATTAGGGCTATTCCAACGCTCGGCTCGAGGTAAAAAGCGGACGCCGTATGTTTTCGACAATTGCTGATAAAATGCATCAACATTGCCAAGCGCATCACCCGGTTGAGCAATCAACTGGCGATATTTTGGCCCCCACAGAGATTCTGGATACATCAAGTCAAATGCAGAAAGCATCGCTTTTATAAACGCATCGTAGTGGCGTTCGTTGCCAATTATATCAACCTGGAACTTAAGCCTGTCTGAGGCCAGTGGCTTTAGCCGCTCTTGCAAACTTGCTAAGTTATTGCGATACGGTTGGTCCGATGCTAAGGCAATGTCATGGTCGGCCAGTCCCATATAAAGAAATCGGTTGCCATGTTTTGCGCGCGTTAAAGCTTGCACCATGCCGTCGAGAATGATCGATTGATCTTTAAATTGCATTCCGATCATATCCGCCGCCGCAAAAAACAGATACGCATCGAATAATTCAATCTTGTGCGTCATACTGTACAAAGGAAACAGCGCACTGCCCGAGATCCCGATGATAGTTCGATGTTCGTTCGCCCGATAATGTTGTTTCAAATATGGGAAAAGCTCCTCTTCCAAGTGCTGCAAGTAGCGTTCAGGATCGCCGTACTGCTCAATGGTTGCGCGTGGCCACATATCATTAGTTTGTACTTCGGGGTAATGCCCACTGAAATTTAAACTAACAACAATTGATTCTGGCATACGCTCCATCTGACTGAGGTGTTTTACAACGCCAGTCAATGAATGAAAAAATTGTTCCCCATGCATGCCATTAATAAAGATCACCGGATAAGTCTGCTCAGGTGAAGAATTGTTAAAGCTGTCTGGTAAATACAGCAGCATCTGCGTCTGCTCTGCAAGAATTTTCGATGAAAAGGTCAACTGCTGAGCGTATACGATGTCCTTTCGTTCAACGTCTGCGACCGAGACTGACTTTGCCGGTGAGCTGGATAGTGCACCGTAACAAAAAACGGCCAAAACAATGGTGATGCTATTTCTTAACATGGAGTCTACCTCTACCAGTACTCTTTGATACGCGATACTTTATTGTTCACGAATTCAAAAACCGTTAAATGCTGGGCCGGTTTCCCGGGAATATTCTGCTGACGAAGCACTGCGACCGCGTTTTTACCGGCGATCATTTGCACAATGGTGTATCGGTCGACCTCCAGGTTATAACGCCCCTGATTCAGGTACTTCAGATAGTTTAGATACAAGTGTTTGCGCGTATACACACCTCCTTGGCCTTCGTGGACATAAGTGAAGCCATCGCTATACCGTTCGAACAAGGCATCAAGATCCTGCTTTGTCGAACCCGACTTTAGAATATTATTTTGTAACTGATTGATCCGTTTTACCTGCTCTTTTAACGAAGGTTGCTCGGCTAATGACGTTGCACCAAGATCGTTACCTAACAAAATTGAACACAGGGCTATTGTTATTATCACTTTCATTCTTGACTCCCAATTGTACGAATGTTTCTCATTAAGCCATTATTCGAACCGTGCGATGAAACACATGTGGAGATGCTGATAAAAAGCTGATGGATTGCTGATGTCGCCTGTAGCAAGGGATAGAGGCTATACCTGGGTTCTTAATGGCGTAGCTTATTTGCGATTTAACGGTATAATCGACAGCATAAAAATGAACGAAACACGATAAAATGAATACCAACGAATTTTATGTCGGCCAATTCCGCATAGACATGAGACGGTCTCAAATCGTCAATCAGGATGCCATTGTCTCGATTGAGCCGAAGGTATTAAAAGTTTTGCTTATTCTGGCCGAGCACCAGGGCAATGTTGTTACACACGAAACCTTGTTAAATCAGGTTTGGCCAAATGTTGAAGTTGCCCCGAATGCATTACAACGCTGTATAGCGCAACTTCGAAAAGCGTTAGGAGACGATGCCAAATCTCAACGGATCATAACGACACATCCGAAGATCGGTTACAGCTTGACTGCCGAAGTGAACTGGGAAGCAGAAGCCGAAAAGCTTACGCAGAATAAAGCGCTGAATAAATGGTGGAAGGCGGCCGCTGCCTTTGTTGTAGGCACAATCACTGTCGCAAGTGTCTGGCTGTACGAGTCACAACCGCCCTTACCGTTAAGTAACCTGACACCACTCACCACCACCGATCATCGTGAATTTGGTCCGAGCTTTTCACCCGACGGCCGTTTCATCGCCTTCAAGCGCAATATCAGTCAATGTAAAAATCATATCTGGGCAAAAGATTTAAGCAACAATAAGGAGTATCGTTTAACTCAAGAACCTGGCGTTTACGGCTCTTTGGCCTGGTCGCCCGATGGTGATCAGCTGGCATTTTCCAGTGTCACCCATTGTACAGAAGAACGTGCTTTTCGGGGATGTTCCGATATTCAAGCGCTCACCTTCGCACTTGCTCGCAACACGCCACAGCCTACGCGTCAGTTATTAAGCTGCAAAGATGAGAGTTATCAGGCGGTTGTCTGGTTATCCAATGATGAATTAGCCTTTTTCGAAACGCAAAGCGACAAGCGCCGGGTCATGCGGCTGTCGCTCCCCGAGCAAACCATGTCAGAACTCTACTCTGCGCCCAACCGTGAACTATTCGCTCTCGACTACTCACCCCGTTTAAAATCTCTTGCAATCACTCAGTTTGATGCCAAAAGAAATGGTCAGTTAATACTGATCAACCCCGAATCAAAAAATCGCAAAAGCGCAATGTTGGACAGTCCGGCACGATATAAAAACGCCGCTCGCTGGGACATTTACTGGCACCCAACTCGGGATCGCTTGCTTACCGCACGAGACAATTCAATTTTCGAAATTGATACTCAGGGTAAGTTCACCGAATACCCCCTTTCCAGCTTACAAAATGTCTGGGGGCCGGTGGCTAATCCTGACGGAAGTACTCTCGCAGCAGCTATGGGTGTGGTCGATATGGATGTGGGCAGTATACAATGGACCGATTCGCCCCCAAACTCTTCTACTAGTTTCAAGAGTCAAACCTTGTATCGTTCTAACGTGAGCGACGAATTCGCTCAATTTCAACCACAAGGCCAACACATTGCGTTTATTTCACAGCGCAGTGGCACACAACAGATTTGGTTAAGCGGTAGCACGCAACCAAAACAGATCAGCCAGTTTCCAAAGTCGGCTCAAATCACTTCGTATGTCTGGAGCAACGACGGTAAATTGATATTTGTCGCACTGTCGGGTCAATTACACTTAATCGACCTTGATGGGCAGCAACAGATTTTGGCCACGCCGTTTCATGTTTTGGACGTAATGCAACGATTAAACAATAATAACTTGTTGCTTGCAGTGGTTAGTAACGGTCAGAGAAGGCTCGTTTCTTATGACATCAATAACAGTACCACTGAATCACTCTATGAAGGTTCCTTTCGCTGGGCACAATTGTCACCACAAAATACTTTGTACCTTTCCGATTTTGACAACAAATTTTATTATTTGAAACA
>JBPEWV010000129.1:0-4646 GCA_052032335.1 Pleionea sp.
GAGGAGTAGCCAACTTTGGCTCTAAAACTAATTCATTAGGTGTAACAGTGAAAAAATACTTCTGCTGGCGATGTCAGATAGATGTTCCCATGTTAGAGGAGCATGAGTGGGAACAAATTGAACCGCTGCTAACTAAACAAAATAGAATGATTAAAGAGTATCGTGCTAAAACCGGTTGTGATATTAAGCAAGCGATGAAAGAAGCTTTTAAACCTGCAACTGATAAATACTTCGAGTTGACCGGGTATTTGGAAACCAACCATAATGCTATCTATCATCATCGTCTTTCTGCTTTTGGTCCTGAATGTAAAAATTGTGGACACTTGCTGAGAACACCAAAGGCATCATACTGTGCTAGTTGTGGATGTGTCCGATAATGCAACTTGGCTAAACTAATTCAGCGTTATCGCTTTGCTCTTTGGTATTAATGCTTGTAGGATCTTTGTTATTTTTATATGTAGTATGCTTTTGTAAGCCTGGCATACACTTGGAGGTTGAATGGAACTTAATCAGGTCACTTTACCTGTCAAAGATATGAATAAAGCGGTTCAGTTTTATCGTTGTCTTGGGTTTACTCAAATTGTTGATACGCCGCATTACGCTCGCTTTTCTTGCCCGGAGGGTAACTCAACCTTTTCGCTGTCACTAGAAGAGGAGGCGTTTAGTAACCATTCGGTTATTTATTTTGAACACGAAAATTTAGATGAGCTCTGTCAAAACCTTACTGAAAAAGGCATTGTTTTTGAAAAGTTACCAAAAGAACAACGATATCTTTGGAAAGAAGCTGTCTTAAAAGATCCTTCAGGTAATAAAATTAAGCTTTACTGGGCGGGTGAGAATCGTTTGAATCCGCCGTGGAAGGTAAGTAACAAGTAAAGCCAGCCCCGCCCCTCTGGTGTGGAAACACTGGGATATCCATCTTATAAAGTGTAGTTTTTTCGGCTTGGGATTATGTAACAAGCGATGGGTGTCCCGGTCCTTCTTCTTCCAGGTCCTTCTTCTATAGTGAGTATCGATTTTACAAAACATGGTTTTCAAGTTTGTGTACTTGATGAAAATCGATAACCAATTTTTAACAAAAAAGTAGAACGCTCCTATTTACTTCATGACATTAGATAAAAGGAGTCTACTCTCATCGTTATGGAAGCGTGTTATAGCTCAAGCCCATGGTGACGTCGTATTGAAGAACTCGGACACTCTGTCAAGTTTATTCCCGCAGTCATGCTAAAGCCCTTCGTAGTTGTTAATAAGAATGACCGCAACGATGCTTTGGCTATAGGCAAAGCAGCCTATTGACCTTCGGTCTGGTATATTTCAGTGAACCCTATGCTCGATTTTAGCTGTGTAGCCAGTTCACACTGATATTAAAATTTTTCTAAATAGCCTTTCAATCACTCATTTATCCCGAGTGATTATGTTACGATTAACTCAAAGAAGAAATTAGGTATTTGGTATGCCAGAGAGTAGTAGCACTTGGATTGAGTCTTTATACAACCGTACTTGGGAGATGGAGCTATTGCTCTCTGGTTTTGCTTTGGTACTGATTTTTCAGTCCTTTGACGTCTATTACATCATAAATCACTGGGCAGAATATCAAATAGCCGATGGTGAGTGGCAATTCATCGTCAAAGGACTCAGCGTTGTTTGGTGGTTTAGTTGCGTAGCGATTTGCATTTTCTTAATTATTAACCTGGCTTTTCGAGCCTACTGGATTGCTCTAATTGGACTTATGTCTGGCAAAAAGTCGACGGATTTAGATTATCGTTTCAGTGCAAACGCTTCACATGATGAAAAACTCAAGAAAAAGTACAAGGGCATCACCGAGCATATCCAAGACGTCGACAATAAGGGCAGCCAAATATTTGCTGTGGCATTTTTAATTATCTGCTTTACTTTCTCGATCGTCTTATTTTTTACTCAGCTTCGATTATTTTCTTCCTTATTGCAGTTTGCACCAAGTTTTAAACTACCTATTCTTGGTTTTGTGGTCGTTTACTCTGTGATGGCATTACTGTTTTTTATTGATGTTTTATTTTCAGGGGTATTGCGTCGGCGTGCAGGAAAATTAATCGCAGGACTCGTTTATTACAACTATCAAGTGATAAGGATCACGTTATTGGTTTTTCTTTACGAACGGTTAATGTTAAACGTTCAAAAAAGCAGTCGAGTAAGTGGTTATATTGCCCTTTCGGTGACCATTAGCTTTTTCATATGGGTTAGCTTTCAGGATGAAAGGGGGAGTTATGCAAGAGAAGTTCGTGGGGTTATCAATAAACATAACTCTCGATCGTATTTATTCACCAATCTAGAGACGTTTACTTTGCCTGGTCATTTAACCAATGTCGCTATGGAAACCGACGTGTTAAACGAGCTCCCTTTGGCAATAAGGGTTCCGCTTACGAAATCAAATACTCGATTAATCAATCAGAGCTGCCCTCACGAAGAAATAGAACAAACCTACCAAAAGTGTTTAAGTCGGTTATTTGATATCCATATTAACGAGAGTGCCTACCCTACTCGGTGGGTCACAAAGTTTGATATCAAAAGAAGAACACTGTATCTAGCAAGTTATATTGCGCCTGAGCATTTAGAGCGAGGGGCGCATACGATATCGATATCATTACCTCAATTAGAAAATCCATTAAATGCAAGTTTTTGGTATTATCCTAGAGATTAAAGTAATCGTCTTCAGACATTACAATAATTGCGTAACGAGTGAAGTAATGTCAGCTATAGGCCGAAACCGAACGAAATCGCTCAACGGAAGACTAAGAACGAATGCCTCCCAAAAATAACCCCAATCAAAAACGGCCAATACGCGATAAACGTATTGGCCGTTTCTGCATTTTCTCGATCAGCGAGTCGCTGGTTACCGCGAATCTGGCTTACTCGTTAGCCGCGAGTGGGGTAACGTTGCCTTCTTCGTTTGACTCGGGCTTTTCGAGCAGAACTTCTGGCTTACCCTTGATGGCCTTGGCCAGTTGATCTTTGTTTTCGGCGATTAGCATACCGATCGCTTCAACTTGCTCTTCAGACAAGCCTTCAATTTCAGACTCCATCCAGGCGCTAACATTTTCAGCCAGTTCCAGCATTTTGTCGTATTGGTCGGCTTCTTTTTTATCCGTAAAGGTTTTTGATTGATCGCGATCAGACATATATAAAGTCACCACTGCCATATTGGAATACTCCCCATTTGGATGATTTACCAGCGTTTAACATGTGCCCAGATCGCTCAATCGACCTGAGTCATGTTGACCGGTATTTCCCAATCGTTAATTGATTTATCGGTTCGTCAGTTATACTACTTAAACAAGTAGTTTTTGGCAAGCGGCAATTAGTAAATCTTTCGCAAAGCGCTAACTCTCTGTTTTGGCAGTGGTTGTGGTAATCTATGGCCACAATTTTAAAACAAACGGGTCGTTAAATGAGCATCTATTCACGAAAGTCGATGGTCGTGTTTTGGTTAACTGTTCTTTTTGCTGTGGCTGCTGTCACGCCGGGCTTTGCAGATGAGGCAAAGGAACAAACGCCGGATCACTTTCCGGAAGAAGTCACTTCAGTGACCGAGCACAGCGTGAAAGTCGGCGGCGAGCGTATTCGCTACACGGCGACTGCCGGCACCTCGTTTGTGTTCAACGACAAGCATGAAAAAATCGGCAATATCTTTTACACCGCTTATATCAAACAAGATGCGAATAAAAATCGACCCATTACGTTTGCCTACAATGGCGGCCCGGGTTCAGCTTCGGTCTGGTTGCACATGGGCGCACTGGGACCGAAACGAGTGGTCATGGACGACGAGGGCTTTATGCCCAAACCGCCCTACAAAGCGGTCGACAATGCTTATTCAATCCTAGATTTAACCGATATCGTGTTTATTGATCCGGTCGGAACGGGTTACAGTCGCGCTGCGGGTAAAGGCAGCGACGAAGATTTTCATGGCACCTGGGAAGACATTCGCACGGTATCCGAATTCATTCGTTTGTATTTGAATCGAAATAATCGTTGGTCATCACCCAAATACCTGGCGGGAGAAAGCTACGGCACATTGCGTTCGGCCGGGATCGCTTATCATATGGGTCAAAATCTCGGTGTGAACTTTAATGGGGTTTTGCTGATTTCTAATGTGTTAAATTACACGCTCGACGAGTTTGATCACGGTGTCAATATTCAAGCCCCCATTACTTTGTTGCCCACCTACACGGCCACCGCCTTTTTCCATAAAAAATTGAGTGATCGCTTTCAGTCAGTCGATGCAGCCATTGCAGAAGCGAAATCGTTTGCGATGAATGATTACGCTTTGGCCTTGCTGCAGGGCGATAATCTCAGCAAGACTAAAAAGTCACAAATTGCCGACAAGCTTGCGCAACTGACCGGTTTGTCCCGTGAATTGATTTTACGAAATAATTTAATCGTCGATATGCAAACCTTCGTTCAGAACTTAAGACGAGATGAAGGAATGACGCTGGGTCGTCTCGACAGTCGCTTTGTGACGCCCGAGCTCGATGCTTTTGAACAGCCGGGGTATCGCGATCCCAGTTATATGGCCATTCATGGCCCTTACACAGAAACATTAATGCATTACCTGCGGGGCGAATTGAAGTTTGAAACCGATTTGGTGTATCACATACTAGGCGGTGGTGTGA
>JBPEWV010000013.1:0-11526 GCA_052032335.1 Pleionea sp.
CTCCACCGGCCAACTTCATTGGTAGCTTTAAGTTCGATGGTGCTGTGACCATGGGGAAACTGAATAAAAGACATTTTTCGCTCAGAATCCAGTTCAATCCAATCAGTGATTCCATTAATACGATAAGAATACCTTATTTTTTCAGGAAACTCATAGTTAAGCGTCGATATCTTCAGTGAGAAATTACGTTCATTCGAATTCAAGTAAACTTGATTATCGTAAACATCCAGTACACGCTCACCTTCATTTGTCAGGACGGCACCTTTGGTAATCACCGGCTCTACCGATTCGTGCTCCGAATTAAACTCTGCAGGGTTCCAAACAGATATTCCATTGACACCGGACATGCTTACTCGCCCCTGCTCTAAAGCCAACGAGGTTTCACCATTAAATTCCAATCCCTGAATTCCGTCACTCAAACCGAAACTATCGACTTTACCGTTTGAGTACTTCAACAAACCTTTATCGGTACCTAACCATAATCCACCGAAGTCATCCAAAAGACCGGAAAAAATAGAATACTCTTCAATTAAAACTGGCTCATGCAGATTGATAAATTCGTGGTTTTCCGTATCGAAATAATAGATTTTTGATTTAGATATAAGAATTAATTCTGATTCACCGTTAGAAATAACGCTGTAAATATCAAGAGGTACCATCTTTTCCGGCACAAGAAAATGCTCGAATTGATTAACATCTGGATCGAAGCGGCTTAAACCTGACGTATGAATTGCCCATAAATTGTCATTTTGGTCGATATGCATCTCGGTATAACGATATTTCTTATCAAAATACTGGCTGTCAAAAACCTCAACTTGTTTTCCATCAAATCGGTATAAAGCGCCACGCCATTTTGATAACCAAGCATTGTTTTGTTTATCAAATTCCAAATCAAAAAATGCACTATCTTTTAACAGTTTCGTTGCATCATCATCCCCTGTAATATACTCAAATCGGTCGGTATCTGGATGATAAATAGAGATCCCTTCGAAGCTCAGTAACCATACAGAGTTACTTCTCGACACAGCTATTTCAATAATATCGTTACTTAGCAATCCATTTTTTTCATTAAAATGCTTCACCATTTGGTCGTTTTTGAAAACCATCACACCTTCGTTAGATATCGCCGCCCACAATTGATTGCTTGAGTCTAAGGCTGTCGATACAACATTATTTGAGTTTACCTTTTCATTGGAGAGGGATTGTGGTTGCAAGTGCAGAAATCGATTTTTCTTTGGGCTGTACAAATGAATGCCCTCTCGATAGCTTCCGAGCCAAACAGCACCAGAGTCACCCGGTGTCAGGGCTAAAGTCGCCAGGCTTGATACCTTAGTTAAAGAAGTGTTTGCTTTTACAAATCGATACGTGCCGGCGTTGTACGAGCTAATCCATATATTATTAAAGCTGTCTTTCACTATTCTCGACGTTTCCAGATTATGCAATACAGGATGATCCTCGAAAAGTTTAGTAAGCCGTCTTGTGTTTAAGTCAAACTCGAAGATTCCATGGTATCGAATTCCCACCCAAACCGTATCGTCATTATTGTTGGATATTGTGGTAGTGTAAAAATAGTCCGAATTGGAAAAAACATTCGTTGCATCGAAGAGAGTTTCGGATTTTTTGTTAGAGAAGCAGTACTCGTAGACTCTACGAGCCGTCCCAAGCATAAAGCATTCGGGACTTAGCACTTCAAAAGCACTTAAATACTCATCTTGCTTCAATCCTGCATTATCAAAGCGCCAACCGTGATTGTTTTTGATCAGAAATCCCGTCGAATGACCAAACCAAAGCTCTCCAGAATCCAGTTGCTTGATTCCGATCACTGCTGATGGCTGAAATGGCAGCTTTTCAGTTGCTGATGAATTATTATTCGATTCACCTGCTGGAACCCTCTGAAAAATACCGGTTGAACGATTAAGTTTCGCCACTCCAACATGAAGTCCGGCCCAAACGTTATTCTGGTGATCGACAAATAACGTGTTAACGTTTTGTAATGTACTGCGTTTCTCAGCGCTATCGAATATTGGATAACTCTCAAATTCGTAACCGTCAAATCGCGAAATGCCCTGTTCTGTGCCAATCCAAAGAAACTTATTATGATCAAAGACGAACGCAGTTCCGGAATTTTGAATTAATCCATCCTCTACGGTGTATTCTTTAAGGTATTCATCCTGTTTTGCGTGACATTCCTGCACGGCGAAAAATAATAAATAGAACTTTATAAAAAGTAGGTTTTTGACCCAGTTGTGAATATTACCCATATAAAATGTCGTCCTTGTCACATAATTATCAAAACGTGTCGCTTTTTTATCACCGCTTTCAACATCCTTCCTTGATAAAATACCGCTCAAATAACCATTCACATTTGAGAAAAGGATATGTTGAAAATAATCATTGTTTTTCTAGTTTCTGTTGTAAGCGTTTCCGCTTGGTCGAACCTTCCACCGGAAATAAAGAGTAAGCCAACTCTCGCGCCTAACTCGTCAGCTCCTTCGACAGGTTTGAAGAAAGAGCTTCTTTCCAGTAACAACCTTCCGGTTGAGCATGCTACATTAAGCAAGAATCACTCACCAGTGACATATTCACATCATTCGAAAACTGCTGGTCTTCTCGCAAATTGCGCCATCGAAGATGCGATCGCTACACCCAACGAGCAACTCTCCGATTTCTTAATCAACATGGACGCAGAGTGTACTCAGGACTTCTTTTATGGCGATATCGAGTTACTGTCAGATTTTTATACGCTCGATCGCATGGTTCAACTGGCAAGCGATATTCAAGCTCGAGCTGAGGAGTATGAACTGGAAGACGCGACCGCCCTTGATCGACTTCTATCAATTCTTCGAGGCGGGTACTACAATAGATATTACGAGCCGGATGAATTTGACTGGGATGAATTTACACCCGAATTAAGACAGGCAACGTTATCCGTTTTAAATGCATTCTACGACTCCAACTTATTTTGGACATTGGACGATGACATCCACGCAGGCGCCGTTTACGAGTGGTTTCTTTTGATCGACGCTGCCGAGTCGCGTGTCGAATTTATCCCCATGTTTAAGCAGTTGTTATCTCGTTTTAATGAAGACTTTCTTCAATCTCACCATTGGTCGAACGTTTATAATTCTTTTTTCTACGAACAGATCGGTCGTGGATTGCATCGTCAACGGTTTATCGACGCCATTATCGATGATACGGAGTTCTTTGATCGACTTGAACTAGCGACCACCAGACAATGGCTACTTACCTATGAAGATGGCTATTATAACTACCTAATCTATAATACCTATTTTTACATCGGAAAAATGCATGGCTTTGACGTGTTCGTTGATCGCTCTGAAGCTGTGCTTTCCCAGCTACTCGATCAAGAAGCACGATTCTCTTACTTATGGATGTCCGTTGCTCGCTCGATTAACGGATGGAGCGATTGTGAGCGATTCTCGGCTTATAATATCTGCAAAGAGTCGGTTAAGCCTGAACTCGAACAAATTCTATTTCCAAACACCTTTTCGTTTGATGATGGAAGAATGGTGGTTAGAACTAGCCTGGGGCGCACCAAGGTTGAGTCTCTCTATTACGCCGCGAAACAAGTTCAAGCGCAATTTTTCAGGCTTACGCAGAATGACGCTCCGTTACCGGATGATGTAAATGATGTTTTAACCATGGTCGTTTATGACTCACCAGAGAGTTACGACTTGTATCAATATTTTCTGAACGAGATCGATACCGACAATGGTGGCATTTACATTGAGCAAAGTGGCACCTTTTATACCTATGAAAGAACACCTGAAGACAGTATTTACACATTGGAAGAGTTGTTCAGACATGAATATACACACTATCTTCAAGCACGGTTCTCGATACATGGAATATTTGGCGAGACAGAGTTTTATGAAGAAAATCGAATCACCTGGCTAAACGAGGGTTCAGCCGAATACCTGGCTCACGCTACGCAGCATGATGGAGTGTTACAACGTAAAACCATTGTTGCGCGCATCGCAAATGATCAAGAAAGACTGTCGATCAACGAAATCGTCTACTCAGGATACAATGGTGGTTTTAAGTTCTACCGTTACGGTTCGTTGTTAGTTGACTTTTTGAATAAACACCATAAAACAACATTAACCAATATATTCAATGCCGTTCGAAACAATGATGTTGTTGCCTACGATGAGCTAATCTCAGCTATGGCTACTGACACTGAGTTGGAGTCGGAATATCAACAATACCTGAATGCAGCAGTCGAAAATCTTGAGTTACTTTCAAATCCGTCAACCGATTATGTACCTTCTCGTTCGCTTATTATTGATTCGGTCGATCAGGTTCAACAACTGTTAGTTGCCGAAACCATGCTCGTCGACGCCGAATGTACGGAGTTTGCTGCGAGTCTTGAAATGCGAGTACGCTGTACAGGGTTATTAACCAGCAACAGCGAAAGTGCAAGTAACGCGTTCAATCAAGTTCTTGATACTTCGATTCAACAATTAGTTAATATTGAAGACGAGTTTGACTGGGTTAACTTGATCTGTTGGTACGGTGAAATTACCAGCGTTGAATCGACCAGCCAGGCCAATTACACCTGCGAAACCTCGATTCGCCCAGAAGATACCGAACGGGTGAATTTGGCTCCGAGTGTATCGATCGACAACTCTACTAGGTTGTATGACGAATATGAGGCGACCCTCAATGCAACAGTGCTTGACCTCGATAGCACGACACTAACCTATCAATGGGAGCAACTCACCGGTCCAGCACTCACGTTTGATGATACCAGAATACTGCAGCCAACAGTCATAGCGGATAAATCCATCGAAGGTGACTACACGGTTGAACTAAAGCTAACCGTTGACGACGGTCAGGAAAGTTCATCAAAAACAGTTACGTATCGATTATTCGGATACAACAGCCGACCAGAGGTTGATGCTGGCGAAAACCGAGAACTGTTTTATGGGGATTCCATTGAATTGGTTAGTGAAGCCTTTGATCCTGAAGGAGAAGAACTTTCTTATCGCTGGGAATACGAAAGCGATCTGGAGATCACACTTGAGTCAGAAACCAGTCCAAACTTAACTCTGACCATTCCAGAGGTTGACGATGAACGAACAAGAATCGTTCGATTTGTCTTGAATGTCAGTGATGGTGAATCCGAAACATACGATGTTGTAGATTTAACCATTTCGAAAAGACCTGACACAACGGCTCCCATAATTACCCTTATTGGAGCGACTGAAATGACCATCAGTCAGGGCGAGACATTCATCGATCCGGGAGCCACTGCGACCGACGATCGAGACGGTGACTTATCCACGAATATTATCGTCACAGGAAGCGTTGATAGTCGTACCGTCGGCACCTACATGCTGATGTATCAAGTGAGCGACAATGCCGGCAATGCTTCGACGCCTGTCATGCGTACAGTGAACGTAGCCGATACGACGTTGCCCGTTATTACACTAATTGGACCAGCTGAAATGGTCATTGAGCAAGGCAGTGAGTTCAGTGATCCCGGAGCGACCGCGTTCGACAATAATGATGGCGATTTGACTGGCAACATAGAAATTTCCGGTAGGGTCGATAGCAACACCGTTGGCATCTACACCCTTTTTTACTATGTAATGGACAGTGCAGGCAACAACGCCATTCTCGTTAGCCGTACAGTGAACGTTGTCGATACCACGGCCCCCATTGTGACATTAAACGGGCAAGCTCAAATGGTCATTGAACTAGGCAGTGAGTTCAGTGATCCCGGAGCAACCGCCTTCGACAGCAATGATGGTGATTTGACTGGTAACATCGAAATTTCCGGTAGGGTCGATAGCAACACCATCGGCACCTACACCCTTTTTTACTATGTTATGGACAATGCCGGTAACAACGCCATTCCCGCAACTCGTACTGTGAACGTCGTCGATACCACGGCACCTACTGTTACATTAAACGGGCAAGCTCAAATGGTCATTGCTCAAGGCAGTGAGTTCAGTGATCCTGGAGCAACCGCTTTCGACAGCAATGATGGCGATTTGACTGACAGCATAGAAATTTCCGGTAGGGTCGATAGCAACACCGTTGGTACCTATACCCTTTTTTACTATGTAATGGACAGCGCAGGCAATAACGCCGTTCCCGCAACTCGTACAGTAACAGTAACGGATCTTACAGTCCCTGTGATTACTTTAAATGGCGACTCCAATATCACGATTTCGCATGGGTCGAGTTTTTCAGATCCCGGTGCAACAGCGATCGATAACAACGATGGCGATATAACCGATCAAATCCGAGTCATTGGGTCAGTCGATAGTAATAAGAGCGGTGAGTATATTCTTACCTATCATGTCAGTGATAATTCCGGCAATGCTGCCACACCGGTCACAAGAAAAGTTGTCGTTAAACGAAAAAAGGGCTCAGGGGGATCATTGTTCTATTTAATTTTAGCACTAGTCTTTATGACTCGTTTGAGAATCAATCAATAGTGTTTGACCAGCTATCGAATAGACTTCAATCGAGATAGACCAAACCTGACGTGGCGATGAATCGTATCAGTGAAATCGCGTTTCATCGCCACAAGATGGGCAGTAAAGGATCTAAAACCGATAGCTTAACTCAACTGCCGTAACATCCAATGCGACTTTTTCATTTGCAGCTCGGACAATCTCCGAGTCCGATAGCACAAAGACAGTTCCTTGGATGTTCATATCAAACTGTTCATGACTTAAACTGAACGACAAGTTTGAATTGAGTCGATAAGAAAAACCTAACCCAACAAATGAATCCTGCCCATCAAATTTTCGGTCACTTGTAAATCGATGTGAGTCGTTACTGCTGTTAAATAAGTCAGCGGCTTCTTTTCTCGACAATCGCCAATCGATAAAACCGGCTCTAACGAATGCTTGAATATCACCCAGCCAATCGCCGCTGCTTAAAAGAAAACTCGCAGTGAATCCGTTTCCATCATTATAGGTTAGCGTCTCACCCCAAAAACGTTGGTCATTGACCATAGCAATCGTTGAATGCCGTGCCAGCAAAGCTTCTCCAAAATCGATGTATCCAATGCCAACGCCAATATGACGATTCACCAGATAGTCAAAGTCAATCGCATAAGACTTTTCTGCGCCTCTCTCAGAGTAACCAAAATCCATTGAGTGACGATGCTCACTATTACCGAGGGCAACACCGACTGAAAACAAAGGTTCCTCATTGAGTTCGCTTGCCTGAATGCAAGCGCAACAGCCGATACTGATGATTGAAACGAGTAGAAAGTTTTTCATGACAGTGTCCTTTATCAAATAATAACTTTGGTTCTAAACGCATTGGTGATTGTTTCGGGTCAAACTAAAAAAGAAATATTCGTGGATTATTGTAAAGAGCGATGCCCTCGCTCTTACTGCATCCTTGGCTTCGATAAGACCTTTAACCAAAGATTGGATGGTAATGTCCTTTACAGCGGGATATCGCACCGAAGTCTCTCACCAGAGGCCTGAACTCATAAATTATCGAGGTGATATTAAAGAAAGATAAAAAAGAACATCCTTGTTCAAGCGCTTAGATTTAACTTTGCGACACTCGCTTGCAGACTGTATTAACTCACTTTTACGCCGCTTCTGACTGTTTGGAGCTTTGTTCCGGTGCTAATCGCATTAAATAGTCAAATGCTCCCAAAGCTGCCTTAGAGCCATCGCCCATGGCAATAATGATTTGCTTGAAAGGCACCGTAGTAACATCGCCTGCCGCATAAATGCCTGGCACTGAGGTTTTACCTCGCTCGTCAACTACGACTTCACCGCGGTCAGTTAACTCGACTGTGCCTTTCAAAAATTCGCTGTTGGGAACCAATCCAATCTGAACAAAGATCCCGGCAAGATCAATCTGTTTCGAGTCGCCGGAGGCACGATCGGTATAGCGTAATCCGGTCACTTCATCACCATTGCCCAATACCTCGGTGGTTTGCGCTTGCGTAATAATGTCGATGTTATTCAATGACTGCGCTTTCTTCTGCAGTACGTCGTCGGCTCGTAACACATCGCTGAATTCCAATACGGTGACGTGCTCGACGATATTGGCCAGATCAATCGCCGCTTCGATACCCGAATTACCTCCACCGATTACGGCAACCCGTTTGCCTTTGAATAACGGGCCATCGCAATGTGGGCAGTAGGCAACACCTTTTCCAGAGTACTCCTGCTCACCTGGAACATTCATTTTTCGCCAACGTGCCCCGGTAGCAATTACCAAAGATTTACTTTTCAAGATTGCACCAGACTCAGTTTCGATTTCAAATCGATCATTCTTGTTTATCGCCTTTACTTTCTGTCCCGACATCACATCCACGTCGTAGTCGTTTACATGCTGTTCAAGACTCGACACCAATTTAGGTCCTTCGGTGTAACTCACGGAAATAAAGTTTTCGATACCAACAGTATCAGCAACCTGGCCACCAAACCGATCAGCTACAACTCCGGTATTGAGACCCTTTCGGGCGCTGTATACAGCAGCCGAGGCACCGGCCGGACCACCACCAACAATTAACATGTCAAAAACATCTTTGCCTGAAAGCTTTTTAGCTTCGCGCTCTGACGCACCAGAATCCACTTTGTGTAAAATTTCTTTTAACGTTATGCGACCTTGTGAAAAAGGCTCATCATTTAAATACACCGAAGGAACCGCCTTGATGCCCAGTTCATCAACTTCATTTTGGAAAACCGCACCATCTATCATGGTGTGTTTTATCAAGGGATTTAATAACGCCATCATGTTTAACGCCTGCACTACATCGGGGCAGTTTTGACACGACAACGAAATGTAGGTCTTAAACTCGAGCGGTGTTTCGAGAGCTTTCACTTGCGCCTTAATTTCATCGTCGAGCTTCATGGGGTGACCACCTGCGTGCAACAATGCTAACACCAACGATGTGAACTCATGGCCTAACGGAACACCAGCAAAAGCGACTCGAGCCGACCTGTCGCTCGATGCAGCGACCGTCATTTGTGGTGAGCGACTGGCAAGTTCATTTTTTGAATCGGCTTTCTGTTCAACAACCGAAACGCGAGACGACAATTCTCGAATTTCGTAAGCTAATGATTTCAAATCTTCTGATGCCTCTCGGTTATCAAGAGTCAAAGTCAAAACAATGTCATTCTTAAGATTCTCGAGGTAACTTTTCAGCTGGTTTTTTAAAGTTTTATCTAACATCTTCGACTCCTGATTTCAGGCAAAAAAAGGGCCGGACTTACAACAATTGGAGATGCGCCCCGTTAAGAGCTTAAGTAAGACCGGCCACAAACGTTGGGTTCACTCTGTCCGGTTAGGAGACGGACGATGAGTGACTATCCTGTCGGGCTAGCTGGTAGAGACCTAAATCTTGCCAACCAGATCAAGTGACGGTGTCAAGGTTTCCGCTCCCGGCTTCCAGGCGGCGGGGCACACTTCGCCATCATGTTCAGCTACGTACTGAGCGGCTTGAATCTTTCGGACCAGCTCGACAGCCGAACGACCGATGCCGAGGTCGTGAATTTCGGCAATCTTGATTTCGCCTTCGGGATTCACCACAAAGGTTCCGCGTAACGCCACACCGTCTTCTTCGACTAAAACGCCGAAGTTGCGAGAGATCTCACCCGTGGGATCGCCCAACATCGGAAACTCGATTTTGTTGATGGTATCGGAGCTGGAATGCCAAGCTTTGTGGGTAAAGTGCTTGTCCGTCGAAACGGCATAAACTTCAACCCCCATTTCTTGCAACTGGGCGTAATGATCTGCCATATCGCCTAATTCGGTTGGGCAAACAAAGGTAAAATCGGCAGGATAAAAGAAGAACACGCCCCACTTGCCAGCAACGTCTTTCTCGGTGAGATCGACAAACTCACCTTTGTGGAATGCGGTCGACTTAAAAGGTTTTAGTTTGGTATTGATTAATGATTGTGTCATGAAATAGCTCCTGAACAATGGATTTAATTAACTGTCAGGAGGTATCTTATGAAAAGTGATGCTATTTGTATAATAGATTAATAAAATGGCATTATTCGTATTTAACGAATATAGATAAAGCCCTTATCAGAACTGTCCCACAGCCTTAAAGCGGGCAATCTCACAATGACTTGCCCAGCCAATTAACCACATTTTTTCCCATAATGGCCGCTTTATCGGATGCGCTGATAATGTCGGCTTTTTCCGCTTGATCGAGGAATATCCCAGGGTAACAACCATCAACCGTTGCCATTTCACCAAGTGGATAAGGATCGTCTACGCCCCAAACCAATTGCGATGCACCTACTCGGTTGATCATTAACTGCAAGGTCGCGACGTCATGCACCAAGGTGTCAAAAAATACATTAGGACTACCTAAGGTATTATTAGGGTGGCTAACACCGGGAAATAGATCGGGGCGACCTTCAACTCCCTGAATCACCCGACCGTGATTGGCCAGCCCCAACATATTACCGTGAGCAAAGCAGGTACGAACACTGGGATATTTGTTGGCAAACCCATTCAAAACAAACATCAAATAGGTATCAGCGGTTTGCGCCATCATCCAAACGAGGTGATTGCGCCAATACTGATCTTTCAAGTTAACCATTTTGCCTGCGTCGTAAGGATGAATTTCGATTGCTAGATTCAGCTCATTGGCCAATGCCCAAATGGGCGCTACTGACTCATCCGCCACCGAAACCCACTGCCCATCGTAGTTTTGATAGTGCGTACTTAAACACAGCAAACTCATCTTATGGTCGTTAACGCAACGTTCAATTTCTTCCAGAGCCTGTTGCATATGCGCCGGTTGCACCACAAACCCGGTGGTGAACTTATCGGGATGCTGCTGCTGCACCTCGGCATTGAAATCATTCTGAAAACGAATGATATCGAAAGTCTCAACCTCACTGACACCATTGCAATACAACTGTGAAAGACTCAAAACCAATTCGTGTTGAATATCATTCTGCGCCATCCACTCAAGTTTTTCGTCAAGAAAAAAGCTGGGATCAGTAATCGGCCGTCTCCATTCACCCTGATGCATAAACTTTCTTTCATCATCAACCCAAAAATATTTTTTATCCTTCATAAACTGAGGAATTTGCTCAGGGGTGGGAAGTAAATGTCCGTGTCCGTTAATGCGCATAAATAACCGGCTTTTAGAATGGGTTTAAACGTATTATAAGGAGATTCAATCTGAATGTCAGCCGCGACCATTCTGTGGCCATAACAGCGCAAAAAAAAAAAAGGAGCCTCCTAGGCTCCTTTTAAAATTACTAGAACTAACAACTAACGCATTTCTTTGACCATGTCAGCGATTTGAGGTTTAACCTGTTCTTTCTGCGCCAAACATTGGCTCAAATAGTCTTTCGCTTTGACAAAATTTCTATCCGCGCCAATCAAGTTGTCCAATCGAGGCTTTAAGAAAGTGTCCAGGCGCTCGGCTTTAGCTTCTTCACACTCGCCCATAAACAGGTAAGGCGTAAACGCGTGATAGCTGGATGGTAACCCGGCGAGCAATTGATCAAAATTGTTTTGCAACCAGGGCCACATCACCGCATCCAG
>JBPEWV010000130.1:0-9573 GCA_052032335.1 Pleionea sp.
TTTCATCTCAGTTTGTAACACTATCTTTCGTCTTTTCTATTCGACAACTGGAAAAGTCGCAGAATAAAGGCAGTAATAAAAGCCAGAAATAACGAGAATACGACCATGACAAAGTTACAGCTTCTTGAGGGTCAGACCCACACCTTTTACTTGGAACCCAGCCAGTACTTGCCGACAATGGCGGTGAAAACTGACCTGCCTTGGTCCATTGCCTTAAATTTTCTTTGCAGTTTTCGATTAAGCGATTTTATGGACGGCGATGTGGCACTGTTTTTTGAATATCAGGATCTTCGTGGCAAACATCGGTTGCCCATCGATTTCCACCATATGGAATTTGAAAACGCACTGTTGTTTTCCAACTTAATCCACGTACCGGTCAGAGGCGAAATATCAGACGTAAGCCTTAAAGTTGTGGGCGTGCCTCAGGGAATTGAGCTGGAAACTGAGTTAATGCATATTCAGGTGGAAGACTCGCGAAGTTTCGTCGATAGCCATCCTTTGAGAAAAGCGCAGTAACTGACTATACAACCTGGTGAAAATAAAAGGTTGACTTAACTGGGTAATTCGCATATTTTGAACGCCATGAAACAGAATAACGTAAATCAAATAGCACAAGTTTGGCACGCGCGTTGGTGGTGGCACATCACCTGACGGGTTTTTCTGTGTGTAATGTATATGCATAAAGCCCGTCTCTTGACGGGCTTTTTTTTGACTTAAATTTAATAAACTGATTTCAACGATGATTAAAAATACCAGTAAATACAGCAGCTTTTGGTGGTGGCACTCGTGTTGGCAAACGAGCGGGTGAGTATTGCCAATAACCAATGAACGAATTACCAGAACCCGCCCAGTGCGGGTTTTTTATTTTTTAACGACCGAATTTAAACGAACTAGAACTGACGGAGTGACAACAATGATTATTGTATTAAAGGCTGAAGCAACCAAACAGGACGCCGACGAAATATTAGCGAAGATTGAGGCGGCCGGTTTAAAACCACTATACATGCCAGGCACCGAACGAACCGTTCTAGGTGCTCTGGGGGACGAACGCGTGCTTCAGGGTCTCAGCATTACCGCGCACCCCATGGTGGATGATGTGAAGCCGATTTTATCCAACTACAAACTGGTGAGTCGCGAATTGTATCCGGCAGATTCGGTGGTCCACATTGGTAATGTTCCGTTTGGCGGCGAGCATTTTTCGATCATCGGCGGGCCTTGCGCGGTTGAAGATATCGAGTCGTTTCGTAAGTCGGCCTCTGCCGCTGTGTCGGCCGGTGCAGTAGCGCTGCGCGGTGGTGCATTTAAGCCGAGAACCAGTCCCTACAGTTTTCAGGGCGGTGGACTTGACGCGCTTAAGGTAATGCAACAAGTGAAACAGGAATTAGGCGTTCCGGCGGTCACCGAAGTAATGGACACCGCAGATATTGATGTCATTTGCCAGCACGTCGATGCATTGCAAATTGGCGCCCGCAACATGCAAAACTTTAATTTGCTGAAAGCTGTCGGCCGAACGAAAACGCCGGTTATTTTAAAGCGTGGCATTTCGGCCACCATCGAAGAAACATTGCTTGCCGCTGAGTACATTGTGAATGCAGGCAATCCCAACGTGATTCTGTGCGAGCGCGGTATTAGAACGTTTGAAACGGCAACGCGAAATACCCTCGACCTTAATGCCGTTGCCTTGATGAAGCGCAAGTCGCACCTTCCGGTGATTGTTGATCCGTCTCACGGCACCGGCATTCGTGAATTGGTTGGGCCGTTAGCCAAAGCGGCGGTTGCCGTGGGGGCCGACGGAGTGATCGTCGAAGTGCATCACGAGCCAAAAGAAGCCTTATCCGACGGGCAGCAATCGCTGTATCCGGAGCAGTTCGCGCAATTGATGAAAGAGCTGGACGCCTTTATCAAAGCGGCAGGTCGTCAAACCACGGTGAAAAAGGCTGCGTGATGACGGCAACAGTAAAAACACTCAGCAAACAGCTCAGCAGTCAGTGCGATGTCACCGAGGTGTACAAACTCCTGTGCACTGACGTGTCGCAAATGTCGGCGCTACTGGAAACCGCGTCGATAAGCACCAAAGAGCATACGCGCAGCATGATTGTGTTGTCTTCAGCTTTGCGCATTCGTTGCGATGGTCAACGGGTGTCGGTGATTGCGTTAAATGGCAATGGCGCCGTGTTATTGCCCATGATTGCTGAACAGTTTGAAAGCATCGACCTGTGCAACGACACGCTTACTGTCGAGTTTGATCAAAACAAGTTGATGAGCATGGTTGACGAACGACAAAAGCTTAAGGCCAGTAGTGTGATGGATGTGTTGCGACAAGTGTTGACGGTTATTCGTACCGGCGACCGCGATGATAAAACTTCCTTACTGGTTGGTACTTTTAGTTTCGATTGTTATCAGTTGTTTGAATCGCTGCCGATGATAAACGCTGAGCAGACTTTCCCCGATTACGACTTTTATCTGGCCGATCGTCTGTTTGTGGTTGACCATGTTAATCATTCGGCGCGACTGGTGTCTAAAGTGTTTCAGGGTGAGCAAGAGGGCACTTCGTATTTTGAATACCAGCAACGTTTACAGCAAGATGAATCAACCATTGAACAGTCGCTCGGTGAGCTTAAAAACTATCAATCTCAATCGATTGGTAAAGCACAGGTTGATGAGTCGGTTAAAGTCAATCTGAATGATGCGACTTACGCCGATCTGGTTGAGCGAGCCAAACAGCACATAGTGCAAGGCGATGTGTTTCAAATTGTGCTGGCGCGTGACTTTTCGTTAGCCTGTGACGACGCTTTTGCCGCCTATCAGCGACTGCGTGAAACCAACCCAAGCCCTTACATGTTTTTTGTTTCAACCAATGACTATCAGTTATTCGGCGCATCGCCCGAAAGCGCGGTGAAGTTTGATGCTGAAAGTCGAAAGTTATCCATTTATCCAATCGCAGGCACAAGACGTCGCGGTATCAACAACGCCGGTCAAGTGGATCACGATCTGGATGCACGCATCGAACTGGAATTAAAAAACGACGAGAAAGAAAAAGCGGAACATTTAATGCTGGTGGATTTGGCTCGTAACGATGTTGCCCGAGTCGCCCAAAGTGGTTCGCGTCGTATTGAACGATTGCTGGAAATCGATCGTTATTCCCACGTTATGCATTTGGTGTCGAAAGTGTCTGGCGTTCTCGAAGACGAACTGGATGCCTTAAGCGCCTATCAAGCCTGCATGAACATGGGCACCTTATCGGGCGCTCCAAAAGTTAAGGCGACTCAACTTATTCGCCAGTTCGAACAAAAGTACCGCGGCGTCTACGGCGGCGCAATGGGTTACTTAAACGCCGCCGGCGATATGGACACCGCGATTGTAATACGCAGTGCTTTAGTTGCCGATGGTATGGCCACCGTTTCTGCCGGAGCCGGGATCGTTTTTGACTCGCAAGCGGCATCAGAAATTAAAGAAACCGAAAACAAAGCCGCCGCGGTTATTGGTGCCATTCGTTTTGCCAATCAAGGGTCAAATTCTTCCAACCCATCGAAGCAACGAGGCGCTGCGTAATGAGCAAAATTCTATTCATCGATAATTTTGACTCCTTTTCGTACAACCTGGTGGATGAGTTCGAGTCGTTGGGACACGAGCTGCTGGTGGTTCGCAATCAGGTTGAACTCGACACCCTGATCGCACTGGCAGAGCAAAGTGATTTATTGGTGATTTCGCCCGGTCCCGGCTCGCCAAAAAACGCCGGGAATTGCCTTGCACTGCTCGATCGAGTGGTCGGTAAATTGCCTGTTTTGGGCATATGTCTGGGACATCAGTTGATCATCGAACAGCAAGGCGGACGCGTTGAAAAAGCGCCATTGCCGGTTCACGGCAAGTCTGCGCAAATTCAGCACAACGAAACGCATTGTTTTGAAGGTTTGGCGAATCCGTTCAACGTCGGTCGCTACCATTCGTTAGTCGCGCACGAGATTCCGCCGTCGTTGGAAGTGTTGGCGACCGTCGATTCTTTGGTGATGTCGGTGTTCGATCAACAAAAGAAGTTGTTGGGTTTTCAATTTCATCCAGAATCAATTTTAACCATCGAGGGCAGTCGACTGTTAGCTAACAGTATCGAACTGTTGCTTCAGTCAATACAAGCATCAACCACGGAGGAAGTGGCATGAACGCGCTAATGGAGCGTTTGTATCAAGGTAATCACCTGGACAAACAACAAACCAGTGATGTGATTCAGAAAATTGTCAAAGGGGAATTGAGCGAAGCTGAAATATCCGCCTTACTCGTTGCACTAAAAATAAAAGGGGAATCGGCTGAAGAAATTGCCGGAGCCGCCAGTGCATTGCGCGCATCGGCGACGCCGTTCAACCGACCTGAAGGAACCGTCGTTGATACTTGTGGCACCGGTGGTGACGGTATGGGAACGATTAACATTTCGACCATTGTCGGATTAGTCGCTGCTGAGTGTGGCGTCAAAGTTGCTAAGCACGGTAATCGCTCGGTCTCTTCAAAAAGCGGCTCTTCGGATGTTTTGCAAAAGTTTGGTGTGAAACTCGACGCAACACCCGACCTTGCGGCAAAAAGTTTGGACTTATTGAATTTCTGCTTTTTGTTTGCGCCCATGTATCACCCAGGTGTCAAACACGTGATGCCGGTGCGCACCGCATTAAAAACGCGCACGCTGTTTAATCTGATTGGTCCGTTGGCGAATCCGGCATTGCCCGATGTGCAATTAATGGGCGTGTACGACGCTGAGTTGTTAACCACCATGGCACAAGCACTGAATAATTTGGGTTGTAAGAAAGCTTTTGTGGTGAATGGTGGCGGACTTGATGAAATGGCCGTGCACACCGAAACTCGGGTCGCTTTTCTCGACAATGGAAACATAGAAGAGTTGATCATCACCCCCGAAGAAGCAGGGTTGCAACGGGTTCCTCTGGAACAGTTGCAGATCGAAAATCCAGATGAAATAGCGGCATCGCTGTTGTGTGTTTTAAAAGGCATTGGCAAACCGGCACACGTCGACGCCATTGCGTTTAATACTGCAGCCGTTTTGTTTCTAACTGAAAAAGCCGACTCGTTAAAACAGGGTGTTGCCATCGCCAAAGAGGTCATCGCCAGTGGTAAGGTGGCGCGCCGGTTAGAAATGATTGCGGAGATGTCTCATGGCTGATCGTTCAAACGTGCTCAATAACATTGTTTTGCACAAAGAAAAAGAAGTCGAACAACGTAAGCAGTTGGTACCGTTAGCGGATCTACAGGCGACAGTTTCACCGTCCCGACGTTCGCTAAAAGCAGCGCTTGAGCAACCGGGTAACCGGTTCATTTTAGAATACAAACGGGCGTCGCCGTCGAAAGGTGATATTCGTAAAAACCTGACTGTCGACGAATGTTATAACGCCTATATGGCTTCTGCCGATGCTTATTCGGTGTTAACCGACAAGCAGTTTTTTAATGGCAACCATATTTTACTCAAAGCCATGGCGGAAAAAACCGACAAACCGGTTTTGTGCAAAGACTTTTTTATCGATGTGTATCAGGTCTACGAAGCGCGAGCTTACGGTGCCGATGCGATTTTGTTGATGTTGTCGGTGCTCAACGATGAGCGTTATCGACAACTGGCGGAGGTGGCCAAAACACTCGAGCTGGACGTGTTAACCGAAGTGCATACCGAAGAAGAGTGTCAACGTGCGATTCAATTGAACGCCAATATTATTGGTATTAATAATCGAAACTTAAAAACGTTACACACGGATCTGGAGACCACACTGCAACTGGCGCCAATGATACCCGAACACATTACCGTGATTTCAGAGTCGGGGATCAATGAGCGTTCCGACGTCAATCGTCTGGCGAGTAAGGTCGATGGATTTTTAGTCGGATCGTCATTAATGGCATCGCCAAACATTACCGCGGCGGCAAAAAAACTGGTGTACTCGCCAGTAAAAATTTGTGGCGTGACTTCAGTTGAAGTAGCCGAGCAATGTTTTAACTTAGGCGCCAGTTACGTTGGCTTGATGTTTTACCCAGAGTCGGTACGAGCGGTCGATGCAACGACCGCTGAGTTTATTACGCATCAGGTGCCGGGTAATTACGTCGGCGTGTTTGTCGATGAGTCGGTGAATACCATTTACGATCGCGTCGAACGCTGTGGATTAACTGCTGTGCAATGCCACGGTAATGAATCGTCCGATTACGTGTCGCAATTGAAATCCAGACTGCCACGTTCGGTTGAAGTCTGGAAGGCGCTGTCACTGCGTTCAGAAAGTTGTATTCGAACGGTAAAAGCCTGGCTTGAAGTCGCCGATAAGGTAGTCATCGATTATCAAACGGACGAGTCGAAGGGCGGCAATGGCAAACGCTTCGACTGGTCGTTGTTGTCGGAGTTGTTTCAGCTTGTGGGGCAGAGTCGTATCGTTATCGCGGGTGGTATCAACGCAGACAATGTTTCGGAACTGTTTGAGTTCACTGATGCAACCATCGACTTAAGCAGTGGCGTCGAAACTGAGCGAGGCGTCAAAGACGTTAAATTAATTTCTAAATTCTTCGCAACGTGCCGCAACAATGGCAAAAAGGTTTAAAGCAATGACAATGAACAACAGCGCAATTGAAAAACAATTACATGCCGAAAACCGCGATGACCCGTCGGGTTATTTTGGTGACTATGGTGGCATGTTCGTCCCGGAAATTTTGGTGCCAGCGTTGGAGCAACTGGAGACAGCGTTTTATCAAGCGATCAATGATGACGCTTTTATGGCCGAGTTTCATCAGCTATTGAGCGACTATGCGGGGCGACCCACGCCTTTGTACGAATGTCGCAATTTAACCAACGAAAATCAGGGTCGCATCTTTTTAAAGCGAGAAGATTTGTTGCACGGTGGTGCCCACAAAACCAATCAGGTTCTGGGTCAGGTGTTACTCGCCAAGCGCATGGGAAAAACGCGCATCATTGCCGAAACCGGAGCGGGCCAGCATGGTGTTGCCACGGCTTTGGCCTGTGCGTTGATGAATTTGCCCTGTGTTATTTATATGGGGGCCAAAGACTGCGCGCGTCAACAACCGAACGTGTATCGCATGGAGTTGATGGGCGCCAAAGTGATCCCTGTTGATAACGGTAGCGGCACGTTAAAAGACGCCATTAACGAAGCGTTACGCGACTGGGCCGCCAGTTACAACGACACGCATTATTTATTGGGCACAGCTGCCGGTGCGCACCCATTCCCGACCATAGTGCGGGAGTTTCATAAAATGATTGGCGAAGAGGCCAAAGCACAAATGAAACAGCAAACCGGTAAGTTGCCCGACTATGCGATTGCCTGTGTCGGTGGTGGCTCGAATGCGATTGGTTTGTTTGCCGATTTTATCGACGAAGCCTCAGTCAAACTAGTCGGTGTTGAACCGGCGGGAAAAGGGCTCGATACTCAGCATCATGGTGCGACCTTAAATTTAGGCAAGCTGGGCATTTTGCACGGCTCGCACACCAAAGTGATGTCCGACGACGAAGGACAAATCGAAGAGTCCTACTCGGTATCTGCCGGGTTGGATTATCCGGGAATAGGGCCGCAACATGTGTACTTGCAAGAAATCGGTCGCGCCACATACGAATCAGCCACCGATTCAGAAGCACTGGAAGCGTTTAAATTATTGTCGATGAAAGAAGGCATCATTCCGGCACTGGAGTCGTCGCACGCGCTGGCCTATGCGTTAAAACTCGCCAGGCAATCGTCGCCCGAGACGCTGATTCTGGTCAACTTGTCGGGGCGCGGCGATAAAGATTTGGAATACGTGCGCGGGTTAGAGCAAAACAAAGAGAAGGGTGAGTAATTTTATGGGCCGTTATCAATTGATGTTTGAGCAATGCCAACAACAAAGCCGCATTGCGTTTATTCCTTTTGTCATGTTGTGCGATCCCGATTTTGAAACCTCGCTCGACATTATAAAAACACTGGTCGATTCCGGAGCCGATGCGTTAGAGCTGGGCATTCCGTTTTCTGATCCGGTGGCCGATGGCCCGGTGATTCAACAGGCGGCGATCCGTGCGCTCGATAATCAGGCAACGCCTGCTCGTTGTTTCGAATTATTAGAAAAGGTGAGGGCATTGTACCCCAATATTCCCATTGGCTTGTTGCTTTACTCCAATCTGGTGTATCGACGCGGCATAGAAACCTTTTATCAAGATTGTCAAAACGCTGGCGTCGACTCGGTGCTCATTGCCGATGTGCCATTGCGAGAAACGCAGTTTTTTGATTCGGTTGCAAAAAAGTTCGACGTTGAACCGGTGCATATATTGCCACCCGAACCAAGCGAGCAAACCTTGATGAAAGTGGCGCAAAGCAGCGCCGGTTATACTTATGTGCTCGGCCGCGCAGGCGTCACCGGAGCCGACGTCGCGGCCAAAATGCCGTCAACCGAAACCATGCAACAACTGCGCGACTACAATGCCGCTCCTGCGGTCATGGGATTTGGTATTTCCAAACCCGAACAAGTCGCAGCGGCAAAACAACACGGTTTTCAAGGGGCGATTTCGGGATCGGCCGTGGTGCGAATTATTGAGCAGGGGTTAGCTGATAAACCAACAATGTTGGATGACTTATCAACATTTGTTAAAGCGATGAAAGCCGCAACCTAATTTGTTATGAGCGAGACAGGGAGGTTTCGTTTTAATTAGTTTTCTGTAGGTCAAATATTTAAATTGTATTTATCCGGCTTGACCTCTTAGGCTACATGCTAATTTCTAAAGAATTAATAACCTTGTTTATATCTTCAATCTCAAAGTTGCCAGAGTATGAGCGTTTTTCAATGTTTAACGTTACCGTTTTGTCGTCTAAATATATCTTATAACTTTCGTTGAATGCACTGGGCTCGTTTTTTATGTCGAAGCTGCTTGTGATTTTTAGTGCAATGAATTCATTTAATTTTAGCTTCTTAACATGAAGTTTTAAATTACTGGCACTCAAAACTCGCGTTGCATTAGTGTATTTCTCGGTAAGGGCTTCTTTATATGAGCTGAGCTCCTCCTCACCAATGCTGCGTACTATACTCTGATCTATTTCAGGCGGGCCAACTGAAATATTTATAGATGAAGCTTTACCTCTAACCTCAGATGCTGCTGTAAATATTATCTCGTATTCTTTTATACTTGAATCGGTTTTAATACCTGACTTTAAAAACTTGTCTTTGGCTGAAGCCGTAACCATCTTATTCTCATAATCCCCATAGATTTCCCAGTGATCAAATATTTTTAGCTGAATTCCATGCTTTAATTTAACTGGCTTTAAGTCAGACGCGTTAAGAGTACTAAGCGACAACGCAAAGAAATTTAGCACAAACGAAATAAGAAAAACTTTCATTTAATAAATAACCTATGAATTTTTATTTTCAACTCCACTTGCTAGGGCGTGGGTTAGCAGGCTCAGTAAAGGTTTGTGTATGAGCGAGTTGTTCAATTGTAACTTGATGTACGAAATAAAGCCAGCAACGTCAACGCAGCAAAAATTTGCTGGCCGTGAGACGCTTTTAGTAGTTTCGATTCACTGATTAAGAGCAAGGAGCTAGCTCTTTGAATAATTGCTTTAACTTTTCGTA
>JBPEWV010000131.1:0-56703 GCA_052032335.1 Pleionea sp.
GACTAAAAATAATAACTCAAACCCAATGCAACTTTATTTAGACCAATATCAAGCTCTGAAACGCCTAAATCATCAGAAATGGCACCGCCATCTATCGAAAAAGAATTCCAACTGGCCTGCAAAGTAAGCTCAATATTCTCTGTATATTCATAGGTGACATTTAAGCTTGGTACAACAGAAGTTTCTGAGTCTGACGTAATTTTTACCAAGGCTCCATTAGTTTTAATGGACGTTTTATATTCCGTAGTGGTAGCTGCCAAAGATAACCCTAAAGCCCAATTTGAATAAAAGTCTCCCGTAGATAAGCCGATGAATGCTGCCAGAGATAATCCATCAGAATTAAAGTTTACCGATTCATACCGCGGCATTGAGAACTTAAATAAATTCGTATTCCCGTAATCGGTATATTGAACTCCTGCACTTAGAAAGGAATTGATTTGGTAACCACCGGATAAGCTAAATGCTGTACCTCGGCCTCGCTCACCCGGAATATTACTGGCATCTAAAGAGTGGTGGCTTGTTCCAATATCGGCATTTACAAAAAAACGATTCTTTTCACTGGAGAAAGCCAAAATTGGCAAAAGTAAAATTATTATTAAAGTGGATTTTCCCATCAACTGATTGTCCTTAATTCAAAAAAAAGCTTTTTTACCTAAAAGTCAGTTAAATAGCAAGTAAGTGTGAATATAACCGTTTACGCCAGATGACTCGCTTGGATTAGCCAGTAAAAAAACATCGTGTTGATCGCATCTGAGGCAGTTATTTATCGGCGACCTCAAAACTCAAGGATTCAAACCTTTTCGTGGGGTCGCAGCCACGCTACGCTAAACAAATTAATGAGAGTGATCGAATGCTTTTCGATTTTTATGATAATAAAAATTACTCTATTGATAAAAAGAGTACAAAGAAAAAAGGCCGCTTAAAGCGGCCTTGATTTTATTCATCAACTAACGCAGTAACAACAATGGTCGTTGCGTTTTTTGCAGCATTTTTGCGGTAAAGCTGCCGAGTAAAAAGTCGCGTACCCGATTGTGAGAGAATGCACCCATCAAAGTTAAGTCGATGTCTTCTTGCGCCTGATAATTCGACAAGGCTTCTTCAATTGCGCCATTCAACTTTACGGTGGTTACGTCGATACCACTTTGCGTCAGTTTGTCGGCAGCGTCGTTTAGCATGCGGTCGACCGATGCATTATCATCGCCAACATGAACTAAATGACAAGGTGTAGATTTGAACAACGGACTGGACGCGACCATCGATAACGCTTTTTGCGCCGCTTCGCTGCCATCGTAGGCCAACATGATTTTTTTCGGCTCAGAAAATGCTTTATTCACCACCAAAATGGGTTTGTGCAATGAACGCACGGTGGTTTCCAGTTGTGCGCCGACACCGGCTTCATCCGATTCGTGATTTTCACCACGAATACCCACCACCAACAAACGAATTTGTTGTTCCATTTCGACCAACGATTCAGAAAGCGAACCGTGACGCTGACGAATCTCTATCGTTTTAACGCCTTTTTCTTGTGCCCGTTGTTTCGATGCTTTAAGCATCAAGTTGCCTTTTTCAATGAGCAAACGTGACCGATTTTGTTCGACTTCGGTCAGTTCATTGAGTAAATCTTCGGAGGCACCCAAGCCAATGGCGCCGGTTAAATCGGCAACGGCGGGCACATTGGTGTGTTCGATGGTGTGCAAAAACTTCAGCGGTGCATCGACCGACTTTGCAATCCAGGCGGCATAGTCGCAGACGGCTTCGCTGTATTTCGAGCCATCGACACAAGACAATACGAATTGTTGATTTTTTTGTTCGCTCATTAGTGTCCTCCCAGAACACGTTCCAGCTCTTCGGGTTTATCGTGTACCCCGAACCGATCGACAATGGTTTCGCTGGCTTCGTTCAATCCTATCACTTCGACCTCAGCACCTTCTCGTCGAAACTTTACCACAGCCATGTCCAGCGCATAAACCGCAGAAATATCCCAAAAGTGCGCCCGACTCAAATCAATAACCACCTTTGAGACGGCTTCTTTAAAATTAAACTCTTCAAGAAACTTGGTTGACGAGTTAAAGAACACCTGACCGTGCACTTTATAGGTTCGAGTGCTGGTATCTTCGTCCAGAGTCTTTTCGAAATACATGAAGTGACTGACCTTGTTGGCAAAGAACAAGGCTGCCAACAATACGCCAACAAACACCCCATAAGCCAGATTATGCGTGTAAACCACCACAGCGACGGTCGATATCATCACAATATTGGTCGATAACGGGTGATCTTTGAGGTTTCGAATGGAGCGCCAGTCGAAGGTTCCGATGGACACCATGATCATCACGGCCACCAACGCTGCCATGGGTATTTGCGCCACCCAGTCGCTCAAAAACACCACCAGAATCAGTAATACGCCACCGGCGATCAAGGTCGATAAACGGCCGCGCCCACCCGATTTTACGTTAATCACCGACTGACCAATCATGGCACAACCGGCCATACCACCAAGTAAACCAGCGCCGATATTGGCAACACCCTGACCTTTGCATTCGCGGTTTTTGTCGCTGTTGGTGTCGGTTAGATCGTCAACTATGGTTGCCGTCATCAATGATTCGAGTAAGCCCACCACGGCCAGAGCGGCGGAATAAGGGAAAATTATCGACAAGGTCTCAAAAGTTAATGGCACATCGGGCCATAAAAAGATCGGCAAGGTGTCGGGCAGCTCTCCCATATCACCCACCGTTCGGATGTCGAGGCCAACGAACATGGCAAAGCCGGTACAGGTCAAAATACACACCAGAGGCGAGGGGATCATTTTACCTATGACCGGAATATAGGGGAATAAATAGATAATACCCAGGCCAACTGCGGTCATGGCGTAAACGTGCCAGGTCACATTGGTGAGCTCAGGCAGCTGCGCCATAAAGATCAGTATCGCCAAGGCATTAACAAACCCCGTCACCACCGAGCGCGAGACAAAACTCATCAAGCTACCCAGCTTCAGATAACCGGCGATGATTTGCAACACCCCGGTGAGCAATGTGGCGGCCAGAAGATACTGCAAACCGTGTTCTTTGACCAGGGTCACCATCAAGAGCGCCATGGCACCGGTTGCAGCCGATATCATTCCCGGACGCCCACCAACAAAAGCGATGATCACGGCAATACAAAACGACGCGTAAAGACCCACTTTCGGATCAACACCCGCAATGATCGAAAACGCAATGGCTTCGGGGATCAGGGCCAATGCAACCACTAGTCCGGCAAGAATATCGCCGCGAATATTACCGACCCAGTCGGCTTTGGTAGATTTTAAAAGCATGTTCAACTCGTGTTTAGTTGTTCAACCGATGAATTAAGCGGGAGCCCATTGGTTTGGCGCTTTCCCAAAGGTAGTCAGTTTTTTTATCTATTGGAGAACCCAATAGCTCGCATTTGTATAAGAATAGTTAGTGGAAACGCGAATGGGAGGCGGATTTTACAGCAGTCCACCAACAAGAGCAATTCTACAGCTCTTGCCCTTTGACAGTTTGCTGCAATTCGCGCGGTCTGAGAAAATTGTTCTATACTTTCTGAAACTTAGTTGTATAAGGTCGAAAATCAATAAATGGCGGTTGAGCTTGGTGAATTACAAATCGATGTCTCTGAACTCGAAATTGGGATGTACGTATGCCGCCTGGACAGGCCCTGGGAAGAAACCGACTTTCTGCTGCAAGGCTTTTTAATCACGTCTCAAGAAGACATCGACGCCTTGTCGGAGCAATGCAGCTACGTTTTTATTGAATCAAAGCAGGAACAAGATTTTCGGGCCTCTCACTCTCCCAACGAAAGGCGCAAAAAAACGCAAGGCCTGGGCGCTCGTACAAAAGGGCAACCCTCGAAAAGTAAAGTCCGTACCAATAGAAGCAGCTTACAAGGCCCTCGAACCGAAAAGAAAGTCAGTTACATCAACAAGCTACCGGTCGAACAAGAATTTCCGCAAGCCCGACTGTGTTTCAAATACGCCAAATTGACGGCCAAAAGTATTCTTGAGGGCGCCCGAATTGGTCGCACACTCGACATCAACGAATGTCGCGAAGTTGTCGACGATGTGGTCGATTCGATTTTGCGAAACCACAATGCGTTAACTTGGCTAACGCGTATTAAAAATAAAGACGACTACACAGCAGAACACTCTATCAACGTATGCATTCTCTCGGTCGCTTTTGCCAAACACCTGGGGCTGGATGAACAAGAAATACGTCAAATCGGGCTTTGTGGGTTATTACACGATGTGGGTAAAGCCAAAATTCCACTTGAAATACTGAACAAGCCGGGGCGCTTCACGGACGAAGAAATGGCTATAATGAAACAGCACACAACCTTTGGTCGGGACTTACTCATGTCGATGGCCGATCAGGAACTTTCGGTGATCGACGTGGCGCACAGCCACCACGAACGTATGGACGGCCAGGGATACCCAAGAGCGCTAGAAGCTCACCAAATACCATTTTACGCGCAGTTAATTGCCATCACCGATACATACGACGCCATTACCAGCAGTCGGGTGTACGACAACGCACGCTCGTCAATGAACGCTTTAGACATCATCTACAAAAACCGTAACCTGCAATTCAACGAAGAACTGGCGTTGGAATTCGTCAAGTTTATTGGCGTCTACCCGCCGGGAGCCATCGTCGAAATGAGCAATGGCGAGATTGGCATTATCATCTCATCCAACAAAGACAACAAACTGCGCCCCAAAATATTGTTGGTGCGGGAAGCCGACAAAACAACGGTGCAGCAAGCAATCATCGACTTACAAACTTTTCCTAAAGATGCCAATGGCGACCCCTACAATATCGCCAATGAAATACCTAATGGAAAGTACGGTGTTGATATTCGGTACTTCTTAAAACGAGGGTTAAAAATCAAATACAGGGACAATCAATCATGAAGGAAGACAAACGCCGCTACTCTCGACTTTTGTGCCCTGAAGAATTTTCAGGCTCCACACTACAGCTTGAGTCCGACTCCTACGTTCTGATATCGGTAAATTTTAACCGCACCGGTATCGCTCTTTACTCGCACCTTCGATTGCCCGAAAAAATCCAGTGTAAAATTTCTTTTTCACTCAAAAACTCCGATCATCACTATAATTTAGAGTCGGTGCCAGCAGAGATTCGCTACCGCCATGAGTATGAAACGGGCAATCAATACGGCATACAATTTCTACTTGAAGAATGCGATGAGCAGCAACTGGAGCAACTTGAATCCCTTGAGTCGTATCTGGAAGAAATCGACAATCCGGAGAACCGTTGGCCACTGGCCTGAGCAAACATAAAGCTCTCGCAGGCTTATCAACGTTTCGCCAGACACTTTAAGACGATATGGCATTTCTGAAGTTGGCCGGGAAGTTGCGGCCCGCTCAGCGCCACCGATCGACTCAAATTCAGGTTCAATTTTCACCATTCATTTGCAGAATGCGCTTTTCTGCTTGTTCAGACGACTTATCTGTCAGGTTGATTTTTGAACAAATTCCTGTATACACATCTCTTCTCGAATACCACCTTCAACACCCAGTACAAAGCGATACCCAATAAATTTATTATGCCGCCCTTGTTCAACCGTTCATTCAACGATTGAAGCCCACGTCACGAAAGATTGCGTGTTCATGCAGCCTGTCGAGCCTGATTTTGCATGCATCATACAAAAAAAACGCGATTTAAGCCCGCAAGCAGGCATGAGTAAAGATGCATTTAACATTTAAATTCAATAACTTACATAAGACGCAAAGACGCAAAGAACAACTTGTCGTTTTTCGATGAGTAACTGTCGTTTTACGACTATTTTTTTATTTTCAAATAGCGCAACAATGCTTGCGAGTTCAACACAAAATAATAAAAGAGCACAAAGCTCGGTGTTGAGTACAACGGTACTTATTAAATGTTGGAGACATAGATGAAGATCAAAACAGTTAGCACATTGGTAGCAGGTGCAGTCACGGCAATGGCCATGGCATCAGCGCCGGTAATGGCAGCAAGCAAGCAGAGTTTGAATGACCATCAGGTTAACGGCAAGGGAATCGGCCAGGCTCTTAAAATGGATCGCAGTGTTAGCTTTCAATCTAAGAAAGCATTGAAAGATCATAAAGGTATGACCAAGAAGCGTTACGCTCAAATGTACAAAGGCGTACCCGTCTACGGCTACAACCTGGTGGCTTTAGAAGACAAAAACGGCACCACGCTTAAAGTAAGTGGTGCGGTCGCTCGCGATATCGCTAAAGACCTGCCTTCAGTAAAACCCGGCATCAGTGCTAAAAAAGCACTAAGCTCGTTCGTTTCTAAAAAAGGGCACTCTCTGGCCAATTCAAAAAATACCGAATCAGAACTGATGGTGCGTATTAACAATGGCAAGCCACAGCTGGTGTACAAAGTTTCGTTCTTTTCAGACGCTAACGGCAATCCTACTCGTCCAATGGCGTTTATCGATGCCAACTCAGGCGACGTGGTTGAAACCTGGGAAGGATTAACCCACGGCAAAGGCAACGGTAAACCTGGCGGTGGCGGTAAGCCAGGCGGTGGCGGCGGTGGTGGTTCAACCACACCTGCAGAAGCGACTGGTCCTGGCGGCAATGATAAAACCGGTATCTACTATTACGGCACCGATTTCGGCACCATCGAAGTGTCTCAATCGGGCGATACCTGCATCATGGACAGCCCGAACGTGACAACGATCGACATGAACAGTCGAACTCGTGGTGGCAGCACGCACTCGTTTACTTGCCCAGAAAATACTTACAAGCAAATTAACGGTGCTTACTCGCCTCTGAACGATGCGCAATACTTCGGTAACGTCATTTTCAACATGTTCAACGACTGGTACAACACCGCACCATTAACCTTCAAGTTGACCATGCGTGTCCATTATGGGCGGAATTATGAAAATGCTTTCTGGGATGGTCGGCAAATGACCTTCGGTGACGGCGCAAGCTACTTCTACCCATTGGTTAGCCTCGACGTATCAGCCCACGAAGTGAGCCACGGTTTCACCGAGCAAAACTCCGGACTTCAATACTCCAATCAATCAGGTGGCATTAACGAAGCCTTCTCTGACATGGCTGGAGAAGCTGCCGAATTCTACATGCACGGTTCTAACGACTGGATGGTTGGTGAGCAAATCTTCAAAAACGCCGGTGCGTTGCGTTACATGGACGACCCAACAAAAGACGGTCGCTCTATTGGCCACGCTTCTGATTACACCAGCGGTATGGACGTTCACTACAGCTCTGGCGTTTACAACCGAGCGTTCTACCTGTTAGCGAATACCAATGGCTGGAATACTCGTACCGCGTTTGACGTGATGGTACGAGCCAATCAACTTTATTGGACAGCAACCACCAACTATAACGAAGGTGCCTGTGGGGTTGAAGCTTCAGCGGCAGATCTAGGCTATAACGTTTCTGACGTAACAGCTGCTTTCTCTGCGGTTGGCGTTACATGTAACTAGTGTTTCCATTCATTAGTTAAGCGCTGAAAAACGGACCTTCGGGTCCGTTTTTTTATACCGCTCTACCTTGTAACTTGCAGCAAGCTTCGGCATTACTAGATTCTTTAAAAGCCTTTTAACGGGTTGGTGTTAAACAAGGTGTCTATTGAGCATTAGTTTTTGAGCAAAGACTGGTGCCTGGTACGATTGAGCGACAAGTGCAGGCTCACAAATTCGTCCAATTCTTCAGCCGTGGTAAACAGCAAAACCTTGTCTCTATCAAGGTTTTCAAATGCGCTGTTCAAACGTTGGCTATTTTTTTGTTCATTCCCCACGTTTCGAATCGCTGCCGCAATAAACACACCGGGTTGCTCACGCATCAGTTGGCCGTATACTTCCGGATCCTGTTCACCACTGTCTCCGACCAGAACAAACTGCCGTTTTGGAAAACGCTCGGTCAAAGAGCGTATTTGCAATGGCTTGGTTTCATCGCCCGGTTTGAATAGATTCAAAAGCGTTGAGTCTTTAAAGCGGATCGACTTGAGCGAAAAGCTCGTCCAGGGAAAGTTGTCTCGCTGCATAAACGCTAACAGCTCTGGATACAACTGCCAGGGGCTGGACGACACAAAATGAATGGAAATCCCTTTTTGTTGCCATTGTTGATAGGTGTCTGCGATACCGTCAATCGATTCAAATGGCTTATAAAAAGTATTGCCGATAAGTTGTTTTTTATCCGTCACCTGAGTGATCTTAACCGTATCATCAATATCTGAAATAACGGACATCCCGGTTTCAGAAAGCAATCGAACGTCGCCTTTGAACTGACGTCCGTTTTTTGCCTCGGCATAAAATGCAAGTTTGTTCTGCTGCTGACATTGTTCGACGATTTTCTCCGAAACTTGCATGGTGATCTTGAAATGACCATTCTCAGCCGACTCGGCCAATCGTTGTTTCTGACCGCAAAGATGAATCACCACCTGCTTGCCACGTTCGTTATCCGACAGCAATAAATTTAACCGTCGTTGAAACAACCTTCGATTCTCCGGAGTCACCTCTAACTGGTATTTTTCCGCCAGTATTTTTTCTATCAAAGAGCTCCGGACTGTGCTTACCTCTGGCTCATAGATCCATCCATGAATTGGAACCAACCATTCGCCAGCTTGAACCGAAAAGTGAGCGTCAGTATTAAAAAAGACCAAAGTCTCATCGTCTTTGATCTCTGTCGCATTTACTGTCAATAAACTTATCTGAACCAGACAAAAAATAATCCACCGAAACTTTTTCGAATTCACCGAAATCACTCCTTATGCAAAACATCAGCCCGAAAACTGAAAACCAACCTATTCAAGATAGGCTATGCTACCCCGTCGGCAAGCTTATCAACAACCGCTAAAAAAGCCGGCATAAGCCGGCTTTAGTTGCTCACTGAAGGTGTCAGCAAATCCTTAAATCAACCCGGTTATTTCTGATAGCTTGCGCGTTCATGAAACTTGGCCAGGTCGTCCACTTGCTTTTCACCGTTGATGGTAGCAAATGGTTTATCCTTAAACTTACTGCCTCGCAATTGAACCGAAACACGGGCAGCATCGGGGTTCACCACAGTCTCCTGATAAAAGGCTTTTATATCATCCAACGAAACCTGCTCCACTTCGGCGATGAGCTTCTCTCGAGTATCAAAATCCCAGTTTTCCTCATACCAATCATTGACCATAGGCGCCTGTTCTTCCGAAAGGTTTTTCGGAGCTTCTTTCAACGCAATAAGAACACTTTGCTTCAATTGCTGAAACTCTTTGTCCGTTAGCTGGTTTAGCGTTTTTTGATACTCCACTTTAAACTCGTCGAATCGCGCTTGCATATCAACAACGCTTTTCACCGGTGTTTGAATTGCAAAGCCGACGCCTGTGTAATCTTTAATCGTGCGGGTTAAACCGGCAACTGCGTACGCGAGCTGCTCCTCAGTTCGCAAAGTACGAAACGTATTGGTTTGTAAGTGTCCACGCAAAACCCGGGCGCGCGCTTCTTGCTTCAGGCTGGGCTCAGGATGAAAGTGCAGATCAAGCAACGCCACGTCGGCAACTTCCAGGTCTTGTTTCAACGAAAGAACGTCACCTTTGCTCGGTTGCCAGAATTGAGTTTTGGCGTACTCGGTCACTTTGCGATGCTCCGGCATCACGGCAGTGACTTTGGAAACATAATACTCAATGTCGCGCTTGTTGTAATTGCCGAACGCAAACATGCGCACATGGTTATTCGCCATGACCTGTTCCATAAAGTGAGACAAATCCTGAGGCTTTAGCGATTTGGCAATCTCAATCAAATCTTCATTACTGATACCCGAAGCTGCCACCAAGGATTGCATTTTTCCACCCAATTGATAGATCGGAAATTGTTTACCCGCGTTCGCCAGATTTCGAACGTAACGATCCACTGCCTGAGTAAAACTCACGGGCTCAACGTTAAATGTTAACGCCGACAAACTTTTTTCCAGCAACTCCGGTTGTTTGTCGGTAAATCCACTGACGATTAACTCAAGGCCATGCGTATCACGTAAATTCACGTTCATACCAGCGATGGACGCCTCCGTAGCCAGCGCCGATTCACGCAATTGATACAAATCGGCCCACAAGGCAAACAACACCTGTGCTTCTGGCTTCTTCTGTTTTTCCGGACTGTTTAAATAGATCCGCAAGACCCCTTTCGGCTGGTGCTTGAATTTTTGTGACGGGTACTGCCAAACTTTAATGCCATCTTTGTCGTAGGCAACTTGAGGCTTGTCCATTTCAAGTGTGGCGGTTTTGATATCGAAAGATTCCGGTAACAGAGTATTTACCTTAGGTAATGTCAGGGCGAACTCAGGCTTTTTGTTCCACGACGCAATTTCTGACTCCGGAATATCGACAATTTTGTATTTACCATCGTAAAAATGCATCGTTTTGTCCGATGGTTCTTGCTGGCTGACGTACCAGATCCGCAGTCGCTCAGGCGTTAACTGCTTCAGTACCCGATTGATAGCCTTGGCGTCAAATGCGCTGTAAGCGTAAGGCGCACTAATGACTTCAGTTACCGGGTAGTTTTGCATTTGTCCCGTCAATTGAGAAACATAATTAAAGGCATTACCTTTTTCCAAGAACCGGAATTGATTGTTCAGCGATGTTTGAATTTCTTTAAAATACTTCTTGTCGACACCTTGCTGTCGTATTTTATCAATATAGGCCATTACCACATGAGTGATTTTTTCCCGTTGTTTTAATCCGGCGTCGGTCAAATCAATGGTGACTGAAAATTGTCCGTAGTTGCCGTACATATTTGGCGTCGCACTGGTATTTAAACTGGAAATCAAACCTTGTTGTTTTAATACATACGCGGGGGTCCCAGGCATTTCACTACCCAAAAGGTAACTGATAAAACGATTCGGCTTAACACGAAAATCATTCATGTTATTTTCGATGGTAAAATCGAGGATTAGATTTTTGACGTCTTCGTTAGGCACGTAATGAATTCGCTTGCCACCAAGTTTGTCAAAGTCGATCTCGGCGGTCACTTCCGGCTTATCGATTTTCTTATTCTCAATACTGGAAAAATGTTTTTCCGCCATTTTTCTCATCACACCAATAGGCTGGTTACTGACCAGTGCGACTTTCATAATGTTCGCCGAGTAGTACTTGTTATAAAACTCAACGGTTTCGGGGTGCAGTTTGGAGTGCTCCTTATCACCCAAGGTTTCCAGATTTCCGATTAAAAACCGGTTGGCCGGATGCTCACCCATCATGGAGCGATTTAGCTTAAACATGCCAAAAAAGTCCATTTCGCGACGCATCGACCATTCTGCGTTGACGGCATTTTTTTCTTTGTCGGTGTATTCCGGGTACAACTTGGGCGATTTGAAAAAATCGGAAAAGCGATCCAGTGCTTTATCAAAAGCATCGTTGTTGACTTCAAACATGTAATTGGTAATGTCGAGCCAGGTGTAAGCATTTGATGCGCCACCGTTTTGCGTCATAAACTCATTGTAGCCCTTCGGATCGGGAAATCGTTCGGTACCCAAAAACAACATATGCTCCAGGTAATGCGCCATCCCTTGTTGCGTCATAGGGTCGTGCATAAGTCCAACTCCGACGCTTAGCGCAGCGGCCGATTTATCCACGGTCGGATCAGAAACCAACATTACCGTGATGCCATTTTTCAGCGTCATCGTTTCGTAACTGCGTTGATCACTCGGGCTGGTAATCACCGGTTTTTTCGAAACTCCGGCGTTAACCTCGTTAGGGAGTGCAGTGCCTGCGGCAAAAATTATCGCTGCCGATAACAATTTAATGGTGGATTGTTTCATAATCATTCCGTGCTTGTTGATGGTATATCGGGATAAGTACTCATACGGTTGAGCTTCACCCACTATGGTTGGAACCATTATAAGAGTCTCGTCCGCGGACGTTGTGTAAGATTTGTGACTTTTTGTAACGAGAAAAGTGAATTGGCTGTAAATATTACCAATTCAGGAGGAATGCCTGCTCCCGATTCAGGAAGGAGCAGGCCAACTCGATTCAAATTTACGTTTGAATCGATTCTACTTTCGGTTTTTGTCGGCTTTTAGTTCTTTTGCCGTCGGCTCTTTTTGACCTTTGAAAGGATCGTGCGCCAAAGGCTCACAGGTAACGATCTTTTCAGTTTTGACTTCGGAGCTTTCCGTATCCATGGTGACCGAGTAATCACGTTCTACTGTGCCCAAACATTCGTTGTCCATATTGTAGTAGGTCAATTCTTCCTGAGTCGCACACCCCGTCATTAAACCCGCGAATACCAGAGACGCTAACAGCACACCTTGTTTCATTTGCCACCTATAATAATTATTCAAGCCTGTTGCTTAGTTTACCCAAATTTGGAAAAGTTCCCAACTGGGCAATCTCTGGTATTCAACCGTTTAATCGCAGCGCTTAGTGAAACTTGGGGGCTGCCAACTCTATAGTTTGAACAGGTACCGGTTTTCCTCGATAAAAGTCGACCATCAGCTCGCCAATCTTGGGCGACGCCATAAACAGATCGTGTCCGGCATTTTCTACCGTAACAAAAACGCCCTTGGTAAACTGTCGGGCCACCTGTTCTTGCTCTTCAATATAAGTGCGTCCGTCCAGTGTCCCTGCCAGAAAGACCGCGTCAATTGACGAGTTAAACGGCTTGCGAAAAGTGGAGCCCAAATCGTTTACTCCGACAAAAGCGCCGATGTCGGGAAACGGAAAATTGGTCATTCGTCCCAGTGTTGTTGCGTTAGCCTGCAGCCTAACTTGTGACCAGCGTTCTGCATCAATACCAGAAGCCGCGTCCATCGCCAGTGCCATCGGATTAAGTGAGTTAAAATAGTGCTTTAGTCCGGCAAAGTAGGGAGCGAAGGGCTGAAACACGCCTTGTTTCATGGCAGACACCATTTGCGGTACTCGAGCAATCGAATCAGGATTTTTCAACATCATGTAACTCAAGATCATTTGTACTTCGAGCTTCCCAATGCTGACCTCAAATGCCTCTCCTGTCCGTGGGTGTTGAGTTTCGACCATCACCGGTTGCTTATCCAAAACCGTCAATACTTCGCCCAAGTCCTTGCGCCAGTTCGGGTAGCGCTGTTTCGCCGACGGATCCGACTGGACCAAATGATCAATGCGATCCAGTAAAGCGTCGTTGTATTTAGGCAACTTGATGGTTTGATCCAGACCTTCAGTCGACGCAAAAACAATACGGTCGACAATATCGGCATGATATTTGGCAACCGCCAGCCCAAGGTGGGTGCCATAACTGATGCCCCACAGATTCAATTTTTCGGTGTTCAATACTCGCGCCAATTCAGCGATATCACGTGCACTTTCACGGGTATTGTAGCCATTCAAATCGACCCCTTCTGCGGCCCACTGCTGACGACAAGCGCTTAACTTTTGCCGATAAAAATCCACCATTTGGTCTTCTTTTATCAAGGTAGACGGCAGCAAAGTCGGGCCGGCCTCGCAGTTGTTTAATTGATCCGACAATCCGGTTCCTCGTTGATCAAACAAAATAACATCAGCGACCGATCGAAGTTTCTGAAATAATTCGAAACGTCGACCTTTGGCTGTCCCAGTTGCCGACCCACCCGGGCCCCCGGCCAGATAAACAATCGGATTACCCGGTTGTTCGCTGGTCGTTGGAAACACCACATAAGTCAGCGTAAGAGTGCGCGCATTGGCGTCACTACGGTTTTCAGGCACTGAAAACTGACCTCGATAGGCATTTACCATCTGCTTTTCAGGCCCTTCAAATGCATAGGGTTCCAACTTATCCAGGCGAAGCGCTTTAGCTTCGGCAAGATTAAGACTTATCCCGACAGCCATCCATAACACGGTCACAACAATGTTTTTCATAGTCAATCTCCTAATCAATGCGTTCGATAACACTCTATCGGACGGAAGCTTTATTCAGTGATGAAACTTCACCAATCGCATCTTCCCGGCACCAACTGCATTTGCCAGGTGGGTTTTCACTGATAAACTGCGGTCATGAAAATAATATTAAGAACCTTATTACTGTTCAGTTTGATTCAAGGTGTGATGATGGCGGCCTGTCTGGCAGATAAGCCCGACTACTTCAACCTGTCGAACAACTTCAGACTACACCCAATGGGTGAGTTTAACTGTCACGCTGATAATCTGGACATAAGTCAGTGGGAAAAAGCCAATAAAAAATTAGCGCCGGGCAGAGAATATTGCCTGCGATTTAATCTTCAATTAAAAGCGTCCGATATTCCGGAAAACCCGGCATTGTTTCTGTCGTCACTCAGTGCCAGCGAAATCTACTGGGATGGTCAAGCTCTGACCTCGAATGGCACGCCAGGAGACTCAAAAAAGGCAGAGCAACCTGGCAACATACATTTCTTTTATCCCTTGCAAAACCTGGAGAACTTATCGGGTTCGCACACTATCTCGATGCGCTTGTCGACCCATTACTTGCAAAAGCCACTGCACCAGAGCTTTTACTCATTCGCACTGGTTAACGAAACCGTGATGAGGAAAGAGCTACAAACGAACTACTTGATTCCACTGGTCCTAGCCGGTTTCCTCTTCTGTGTCAGTTTGATATTTTACTTAATCTATCTTCTCTACCGACGGCAAGAACAATCACTCTGGTTCTCGGTATTGGCGTTTTTAAGTTCCGCATTGCTCGTGGTCGAAAAGTTGCGCGAGATTTTCGGCTACAGCTACGACTGGCACATTCCCCGGCTAAATGCCGTGTTACTATTATCGACACTGGTCGCCACGGCCTTAGTCGGTTTTTACTTGTCTTATTTTCAAATCCAGCAGAAGTACAAATGGTTTGTCGGACTTCTACTATTAAGCGTTCTAACCTGGTTATTACCCATCGGTTACGACCCACGAAGCCTGATTGTTTTCGGGCTGGCTTTACTCGGCTGTTTATCAATCACCCTACTCAAATTCAAAACGCACAAGCGTGAAGCGACCTTGAACACGGCGTTTCTGTCAGTCGCCATCTCACTATTTATCTACTGGAATTTGCGGTTTGTTGAGTATGGCTTTGCAGCCATTATTGCTCTTTTAATCGTCTTTCATCTGATTGTGATGATACGACAATTTGCCATCGATAGAACACGAGCGTTAGAAGCCGAAAAAATGGAGCTTGAGCTTTTAAAGCGCAGCTTACAGCCCCACTTCTTAATGAATAGCTTAACGCTGGTCATGGAGTGGATTGAAACACAACCCGAGAAAGCTCTGGACTTTATTCAGGCGCTGTCAAAAGAATTCAAGTTATTCACTCAGTTTTCACAGAAACGATGCGTCTCACTTGCTGAAGAAATCGAGTTTTGCCAAAACTATTTGGCGATAATGAGCTCACGACTGCAAGTCGACTGCTCGCTGACAATTGCCGGTAATAACTACGCCATTGAATTACCACCGGCCATAATTCATACCTTGCTGGAAAATAGCTTCACCCACTGTGGTCAACAAAGTAGCTTCGAGTTTCACTTAACCATTACTGAAAGTAAAAACAGCACCACGCTCTTGTTAGCCTCTCCGCTCGGCACTCGAGTCGCCAGCGGAACAGGGTTAGGAAGTCGTTATATTCGAACACAACTCAAGCGGTTATTCGACGACAACTGGCTATTTAACAGTTATCAGAAAAAGCAGCTGTGGTTCGATGAAATACGTGTGAGGTCGATTCAATGAATATTCTAATTGTCGAAGATGAGCCGGTAATCGCGCAGCGCATTCAACGAATGCTAAACAAAGTGGGCGAAGCAGAACCCTCACTCGCATTCAAGTCGATACACTGGGTCAATAATCTCGACGATGCGGAGTCGTTTGTCGTTGAGCAGCCGATCGATCTGGTCTTTCTCGATTTGAATTTAAATGGCAAAGATGGCTTTCAAATTCTCGAGCAATATACCGCGCAATCGTTCCATACCATCATTATTTCAGCTTATGCCGAACGCGCAATTACAGCCTTTGAGTACGGCGTAATCGACTTTATTGAGAAACCATTTACCGAACAGCGGTTTGTCAAAGCGCTCAAACGGGTAACCAACCGTGAAGATAGAAACTCAAAGAATTGTAGACAACTGGCAGTAAAACGACTGGGAGAAATTGAACTTGTAGCGACTGATCAGATTGTCTTTATTAAATCGGAAGGGCATTACTCAGAGCTCACGTTAGCCACCGGTCAAAAACGGCTGCACGATAAGTCGATCGAAAAATTGCTGCAACTACTGCCCGATAGTTTTGTAAGAACACATCGTTCTTACGCTGTGAATTGGCATTACGTCAATGGCCTAAGCATTGAGTCTGGCGGCAAGTACCAATTGAACTGCGGTGAACTCGAGGTGCCTGTATCACGAAGCCATATCGCAGAAGTCAAACAAAAACTGGGGTAGATTTCAAAGAATAGGTTGGGCACACCCGAACAGATGTGCCCGAAGCTTAGAATTACTTTTTATCGCCGTACAAATGATAAATTTTATTCAGATTATCTCGATTGCTTTGAGTAACATCGAGATCTTTTAAACGACCACTTGCTAAATCGTAAATCCAGCCATGAATTGAAAGTGTTTGTTTTCTATCCCAGGCTTGTTGAGCAATTTTCGACTTGGCGACATTACCGACCTGCGCGGCCACATTCAATTCGCACAATCGATCAAATTTTTCATTCTCGGAGAGGTCAGCCAGCTCGGCTTCATTGTTAAAGTAGACATCACGAATGTTGCTGAGCCAATTATCGACAAAACCCACTTCATTATTTGCCATTGACGCTTTAACGCCACCGCAACCATAATGTCCGCAAACAATGATGTGTTTTACTTGCAACACTTCAACAGCAAACTGAATGACAGACATGCAATTGAAATCAGTGTGCACCACCATGTTGGCAATGTTTCGATGCACGAACATTTCTCCGGGGAGCAATCCGACAATTTGATTCGCAGGCATACGACTGTCTGCGCAACCTATCCACAAATACTCAGGCTTCTGCTCCACCGATAGTCGTTTAAAAAACTCTTCGTCTTGAGCAAGCATTTTTTCCGCCCACTCGGCATTATTGTTCAATAAATTATCCAGAGACACGATTCACCCTCGATGTGTTTTGATTCATACAATGCCTTAATAGCTAACAACTAGCCGGCTTTAAAGCGACAAAGGAGGCTATTTTGACGCTCATCTATGGCTAAATCAAGCACCCGCGGTGATGAAATATCGACCGATAACAGAGGTCGGTGGAGTCATAGAGCGGCCAGAAAGGCAAAGCTATCCATTAGCAAAACAAGAACACAGACGGAGTAAGTCCTTGAAATTCGTTTGTCTGTCTTTTCTTATTCAGCTAAGAAAACACTTTGTTATACTGACATAAACTGAACCTTTCACAAATATGCTATCGTTAGTCAATATGAAGCAATCAACCTTATGGTGAATTAATCATTAAACCTTCTATGAAAAAGAAAGTTATCTATCTACTGCTCGCTGGCCTCTTGGTACTGTATTTTTTTCATCTCAACTCATCGACGTCGGAGGAGCGTGGGGTGACGAAAAGTACTCCGCTAGAGTCGCTTAACCCAAGCAACTCATCACCCAAGCTTTCCAATACGTCTGCTGAAACGGAGCCAGAGGAAGCACTGGAGGCGAATACTCCGGAGCCGCTCGCGATCGATCAAGTCACGCTAATACCAATTGAAGACTTATCGATTAACAGTTTTAAGATGGTCAACCGGTTTTTAGAACACCTGGATTTACCCGAAGGAATCTCACAACTTATTGAAGCTGGAGACTTGGTGTCTGCCGCTACACTGTTGAGCACAGAGCCCGAAAACCCGGACCACTTAATTGCCCTGGAAGTGATTGAAATCAATTGCTCCTCACTAAGGTACGATCAACGCTATTTGAAAAGCGTACGACAAGAAAATCGCCCCTTACCCGACAATTTAGATCAGGAAGAGCAAGCGTTCTTTCAGGAGTATCGAAGCCAAAGAAGTAGCTACACCGACCGTATGCTGCAAACCTGTAACGATATGAAAGTGGCGACCAACCTGGATTTGGACCAAAGGCGGAATCAATTACTCAAACTGAATACCAGTCCCATGGCTCAGTTGATCGGTAAGATGGGAAAACTCGATAAAGAACAAACCAAGACACTGGTCAAAGAGTATCACCAGCAACATAACGATCAAGCATCATTGAACGGATTCAGTCAGGTCATGTTGAACAGCGAGAAACCTGAAGATATCCAACAGGGGATTGATGCCTTTTTTAGCATTAACGATAAAACTCCAATGAATTACAAATCTCTCGCCCGATGTTTACAAAAACAATGTAAGGAATTGCCAGAGTCGTACCTTGCCAAGCTGGAGTCTCCACAGCACTGGTTGGAAAAAGCGGCTGAGTTTGGCGATTCTTTTTCGATTCAATCACTGCACCGTGAATACGAACAAAAACAGCAATGGTCAGAGTCCTGGGCCTGGGCAAAATTTGATTTGGCATTGAAACGATCGGGCTGTTACCAAAACCCCGAAGCGTACCTTCACAACTACACTAATGCCAAACGTCAGCTCAAGCGTGCCGAAGAGCACTTAACACCTGCACAACGCCAACAAGCTAACCAGAGGGCCAACCAGCTTTATCTCGACCATCGTGCAAAAGCCAAGTCCTGGCTCAGCTGTCAATAAATACGTACAATAGCTGTTTTTACATTGTTGCCAAGTTATGAGCTACTTACCCGACGCATTCATTCAGCACCTCTGCTCTCAATCGTTAAAGGCCTCTGAAGTCGATGCGTTTATTGCCAGTTGCAATACTCCACTGCGCAAAAGTGTGCGGGTGAACGAAAAAAAATGTTCCGTTGAACAGTTCCAACAGTTGGCAAAGCAACTGGGCTGGCACCTTGAACCTATCCCCTGGTGCAGCGAAGGTTTCTGGATCCAGCCCACCGACACAACCGATGAGCCATCGTTTGGTAATCGGGTGGAACACCTGCAAGGGCTTTTTTACATTCAGGAGGCAAGCTCCATGCTCCCTGCCATGGCAATGAAGCAGGCGTTAGCGTCGAGCCAACTGGTTTTGGACATGGCCGCAGCACCCGGCTCCAAAACCACCCAGATTGCCAACTATACGCCTCACGGAACAACGGTCGTGGCCAACGAATTGTCATCCAGCCGGGTCAAAGTATTGCACGCCAATTTAATCCGGTGCGGGATCTCCGACTATTGCCTGACCCACTACGACGCGACGATTTTTGGTAACGCAACACCCAATCTGTTCGATGCCGTATTACTGGATGCGCCCTGCGGTGGCGAAGGCACCATTCGAAAAGATCCTGACGCGCTTAAAAACTGGAGCCTTGAAGCACTCGAAACCATTTCCAACGTGCAAAAACAATTAATTATCAGTGCCTATCAATCATTAAAACCCGGCGGCACACTGGTTTATTCCACCTGTACGCTGTCAAAAGAAGAAAATCAGGAGGTTTGCGAGTATCTTCTGAACCATGCACCCGAAATGACGACCGTGCCTTTAACAAACCTGTTCCCTGGCGCTGAAAACTGTGCAACCGATGAAGGCTATTTGCATTTGTTCCCACATATTTTTGATTGCGAAGGTTTTTTTGTCGCTGCATTTAAAAAGTCAGTGTCGACGGCTTGTCAGCCTCTGCAGAAAACCCCATCGAGAAAACCCAAGTTTTCCCCACTATCGAAAAAACGGCTTTCTGAATTAAACGCTTATTTAAATTCACAGTTTGGTTTCGATAGGGCTCAACTCAAACACTCCTTGTGGGAAAAAAACGACACCATCTGGTACTTACCCGATGCCATGTTTGACTTATCAGGCTATCTTAAAGTTGATCGCGCGGGCATCAAAGTGGCAGACATCCACAAAAACGGATTGCGCCTGCACCACGACTTTGCAATAAGCTTCGGGCAGCAATTTGGCCGAAACCGGGTAAAACTTACGCCGCAACAGGCAGCGGATTATTTGCAAGGAAAAGATATTCACGATATCACTGTGGGCGAGTCGAAGGGCGAATGCTTATTGGTTTATCGCGATGCGCCACTGGGACTGGGAAAAACCGTCAATAACCGAATCAAAAACTCGTTACCCCGCGCGCTGGTCAGAGATAATGCGTTTGCCTGACAGAACGGAAGTCAGTTTCATAAAAGCGGCAAATGATAATTATTCAGCGTAAGACAATCAGCACTTCATCCAGTGACGGGCCGATTTAAACTAAGGCGATAGACGCACTCTTAAAACACCATTATTGACAATCACCGTGCTTTCTTCGATGGCCTCCAACAGCCAACTGTTGACCATGCGATCACCTTCCTGCTTCAACTCACCGGCGACAAAAATAAATCGTTGAGTTGGATCTTCCGAATAAACGTGAGCGTCAATGGTAATTTCGTTCACCATCATCTGCTCAACCTGAGTCAACTGTTTCAGCGTTTTTATCGGGAGATTGGTGTTGATCGCCGAACGACTAACATTTTGACTGCTCGTGCTGTTGTGCTCGGCAGTATTTGTCGGCCGTGCGGTTTCAACCGGTTGCTTGTTGTCCGAACGTTGCGAAACGGTTTTTCTCGGTTGACGTTCGGGTTTGTAAGCTTCGAAATATTGTCGTTCGCTTTCACCCGACTGGTTTTCTTTTGTGGGCGCGCCTGACGCCAGGTTGGATTTATCCTGCTCTTGTCGGCTAATAGCATTATCCGTTGACGCAGTGATGTCGGATTGTTTATTCGCCACTGACTGATGACTTGCCACTGCTCGACTCGATGAGCGCGACGTCTCGGTAACCGCCTGCTCTGCCACGGGTGACGTCGTTCTTAGCAACAAATACGCAATACTGGCGAGCAAAACAACGATCAGACTGAGCAGTAGAACCAACAACCAATGCGGTTGTCCCCGCCCCGATGACTCGCCATGACCCGACTCATCAATTGGCGAGTCAATCAGAGTTTCAATTTCGCTGGTATCATCATCCTGTTGCTTGGATTTGTTCAGCGCATTGAGCAAAATGGACATCGATGCTTGCCTATATTATTTAAGTTTTGGAATGTTCTTGGTGGTCGATGAATTCAGCTGTATCAGCGTATTCATACCGGCAATGCCATCCGCTTTTAAACCATGACGGGTTTGAAAATCGATCAGCAAATCTTGCATGTATTCGTCAAACACACGATTTTCTTTTAAGGTGTCATCACTGAAAACAAACGCCATACGATGCGCCAGCCAATTCACATCATCTCCCCTATCACCAAAACTTATTGGCCTGGAATAACCGGGGGGCGCCTGCCACAACATCAGATAACGCTGATTCCAAAGCGACAGCAACCAGTCCATTTTAACCCAACGTCGACCCGACACAGTTTCAATATCCACTTGATTGTTTTCGATACCGTGGAGTGTCAGCCAACTACGGCTGCCGTCGTTGTTCTCAATCAGCAAATTAACCGGCCGATTCATTTCGGTCACTTCCAGCCAGCTTGCTCTGCCCGATTCACATTTCAGACGGTAATCGGCGGCGAAGCGGCAAAAGTCGCCATCTCGATCACGCTCAAACGATAATTGCCAACGATTGGCCAATCTTGCCTGCGCAAAATACCCATACTCGTCGCGCGTACCATCGCCTATCAAGACTTGAAAAAGCTCGTTGCGATCGTTTAAATCGGGCGATACCTGCTCGGGTCGGAGGCTCGGAGATTCATCATTCGCTGCTTCAAACTTAGTTGTTTTTGCCTCAGTCACCGTATTGGCAATATCAACGGGTTCTCCGCCTGAAAGCTGCCCTACCAGATAACCGACCAATAAAACGCCAATCAATCCCGCCGCTATGGCCATTTTCGACTTAAACCAGACCGTCTGATTGTCGAGCTCCATGTCGGGCGGTAGCGATTCACTGGCTGCGACTTTAATGTGTTTTTCGGCCACCACCGATTTTTCTTCGGCATACGCCGCCATGAGTGCACGGTCGCACAAATTATTGATCAAACGTGGAATACCATCGGACTGACGAAATACGGCTCGAATCGCCTGTTTACTGAATAGCGAACGCTGAGTTCCGGCAATACGCAGTCGATGATGAATGTAGGACTGAGTTTCAACTTCATTTAACGGACGAAGATGATACCGGGCGGTCACCCGTTGCGATAATTGTCGTAACTCTTTTTGTGCCAGTAACTGTTGCAGCTCGGGCTGACCCACCAGAATGATTTGCAGCAGCTTGCGTTGATCCGTCTCTAAATTGGTTAACAGACGGATTTGCTCGAGCACCTCAGGTGCCAGATTCTGTGCCTCATCAATCATCAGAACCACATTGATGTCATCTTGATGGCACTGCAATAAAAAGCGGGTCAGATTATCCGTCAATTGCTTTAGCGAATAGGCCTGTGCGTCGTAATCAATCCCCAATTCGTCACACAAGGTCGCCAGTAATTCTTTGGCGTCCAACATTGGGTTGAGAATAAAAGCCAACCGCGTATTTTCGGGTAATTTGCGCAATATTTGACGACAAATGGTGGTTTTACCAGTACCCACTTCACCGGTTAACAGCACAAAGCCGGCACCATGGCGAATGCCATAAGCCAAATGGGCCAGGGCCTCTTTATGGCGCTGACTCATGAATAAAAATCGGGGATCCGGGGCTATCGAAAAAGGGCGCGCCTTCAATCCAAAGAATTTTTCGTACATTTATCCGTCCGTATTACCTACCGCGCCTATCTTATTCAAGCGAAACACAATTGAAAAGGGAATAAGTGGCATTGTGCAAAATAAAATCAACCACATTTAGCTGACGTAACTTGCCGCTTTAGGTAAACTCTCAAAATATCAATTGCTTAAGGAGCTAAAAATGGAACCTAACAAACCGGAAGAGAACCAACAGGACGAGCCGCAAAATACTGCTCAACCGCAAGCAGAAACGAATCCTTACCAACCCAGTGAGGCGTCGCAAGCTGAAGCGAAACAGCTAACCCATGATGAGCGACAATTTGCCATGTTTTGTCATTTTGCAGCCTTCGCCGGATTGATCATTCCATTGGGCAGCATTATCGGTCCATTAGTCATGTGGTTAATTAAAAAAGACGAGTCTGCCTTTATCAATTACCACGGTAAAGAAGCATTAAACTTCAATATTACAATGGCGTTGGTTAGCATCGTTTGTTTCGTTTTAATTTTCGTTGTCATTGGTATTTTATTATTGCCACTGGTCATGATTTTCTGGTTGGTCATGGTCATCATTGCAGGCATTAAAGCCAACGATGGTATTGAATACCGCTATCCCTTCTCTTTAAGGTTAGTGAGTTAGCAAAAAGCCATGAAGGTCTTTCTCGTAGGCGGTTCTGTCCGCGATGAGCTGCTTAACCGTTCAGTTGTTGATCGCGACTGGGTGGTGGTTGGCGCAAAGCCAGAAGATCTGTTACGAGAGGGTTATCAACAGGTGGGAAAAGACTTTCCGGTCTTTTTGCACCCCGACACCAAAGAAGAATACGCACTGGCTCGCACCGAGCGCAAAACCGGTGCTGGTTATCACGGCTTTCAATGCTATTTCGCACCCGATGTTACCTTGGAGCAAGATCTGGAACGCCGTGACCTGACCATTAATGCCATGGCAAAAGACGACCAGGGCAAAATAATTGATCCTTTCAACGGCCAGGCTGACATACAACATAAAAAACTGCGCCATGTTTCTGATGCCTTTATCGAAGATCCTCTGCGTGTTTTAAGGGTCGCTCGATTTGCCGCTCGTTATCATCATTTGGGCTTTGATATCGCCGATGAAACACTGGCCCTGATGAAACGTCTGGCCGACTCCGGAGAGCTCGACACACTGACACCCGAGCGCATCTGGAATGAAACGGAAAAAGCGTTATTGGAATCGTCGCCCGAAGTGTATTTCGAAGTCTTGCACGACACTGGCGCACTGAGCTGCATTTTTCCCGAACTCGATGTACTTTGGGGCATTCCAAATCCGGCACAATGGCATCCGGAAATTGACTCGGGGATCCACACCATGATGGTCCTGCAACAGGCCACTCTTTTGTCCGACGACCTGGCGGTTCGATTTGCGGCTTTGTGCCACGATCTGGGAAAAGGCCTGACACCAGAAGACGAATGGCCCAGTCACCGTGGCCACGAAAAAGCCGGCATTGATGTGATTAAGCAGGTTTGTGCGCGATTAAAAATACCCAACAAATTGAATCAACTGGCGTGCATAACCTCGGAGTTTCATTTGCATTGCCATCGAGCTTTTGAACTTAAAGCGAAAACACTGGTGAAACTACTGGAAAAACTCTCAGCCTATCAAAAAGCCGATCGTTTCGAACAGTTTCTGCTTGCCTGTGAAGCCGATTTTCGCGGTCGCACCGGATTTGAAGATCGCCCTTATCCGCAACGCTCGTTTTTGCAGGGACTGAAGCAGGCAACCCAAGACATCGACACTCAGGCGATCCTTGAAAAGGGATTTCAAGGCCAACAGGTTGGCGAACAAATTCATCAGGCAAGAGTTTCCCTGGCCAAACAGTTTGTTCGAAGCTTTTCAGATACGCCTCAAGATCAATCGTAAACAAAAAATCGAACTTCTCACGCCACAATCAGTCCTACCAAAGCCAGTTAACCAATTGAATTGAACCTAAACGTTAAATGCAGACCACTCTGTTGCACGAAAACTTGAGAACGTTGTTTCTTGCCGCCACTGTTTCGCTTATCGCGCACGGCTTTTTATTGCTGTGGTTACTCGATGTGCGGTTGTTTCCTGCACCGGGAAAACGCACCGAACAATCGATTTTCGTCGCGTTACAAACCACGCTACAAAACAACAATCAACAACCAGTCCAAGTAAACACGAAACCGATTCCCAATCAGACCAACTCAGAAACAATCCACAATAAGAAAGAAAAAGCAGAACCCGAAAAAGCCGTTAAGCAAGCTTTGCCCGTTAACACGAAAGCGCCCCCCACGCCGTCAAAACTCACGGAGGCTCCAAACACTGACTTGACCACCCCTGATTCGGCCAAACAAAACACCGCTTCCGGCGTTGCGATTTACGACAGCCTTTCCACCATTGCAAAACAGTACGCTAAACCCGATAGCGACTCTCAGTCGACATCCAGTTTTATTTTTGATTCGAAAATCGAAGAGCAGTTGAATCAGCTGCAGAACGACAAACAAAATCGCACTGAACTCAAAGCGATGCAAAAAGCGCTGAATGATGAACGTTACAAAGAATTTCGTTCCATTGGTGGTCAGCAAATGGTTCGCATCGACGGAAAATGCTTTTCCAAACCGGAAGACAATCCTCTGGATGAGTTCGATAATCCAATTATGATGGGCCTTGGCGATTGCACCAAGAAAGAAAAAATCGTTTTTAAAAGTTACGCCCCACACATTATTAAAAAGCGTCAACAAAAACGTTAAATCAGACGCCAGAAATTAGTTCGACTCTCGAATGATTTTCAAATAAAAATCTTTCACCATCGATAGAGCTTCCTGCTCATCAATTGAACGTTGCTTGGCGAATTTACGAGCAATATCTTTTATCGATTTTTTACCATCCACTTTCGAGGCCAGCTCAGAAAAAAGTTGGTGGCTAAAGACAAAGTTCTGAAACAAACGGGTCTGCGGCACCGGTTTCTCAATATCCAGAATCCAGTCGGGTAAGTTTTGTAAATCTTTGGTCAAAGCCACGTGTTTCTCTTTCACTGCACGCCAACAAAAGACCTGCTCCACTCGATAACCGGCGTTGTGAGGTGATTTTAGATAAGGCATTTCATGCTCAGAGGTTTGTTCAATTTTAAAGCCAGCTTTCGCTGCCACCGCCTGGATTTCTTCGATGGAATAACATAACGCGTCTCGACTTTGATTAAATACCAAACTGCCAAAATTAATCCACTGACCGCCAATCGGTAAATAATGATTCACGGCGGCTAAAAAACGGCTCAGCTCATGCGGTTGAATATCGATAAGCCAAGGGGTTACAACAAGATCGAACTGATGTTTTTGAAGCGACGGTTTGGTTGCATCACTGAATAACAGGGTAAAATTTTTCGGAGCGTTTTCGACGGCCGGAATGTTATGGCTTAACGCAACCGATTCCAACTTGCGCGGATACAGTGGAAACTCTTCGATCGGTAAACCGTCACCAAATAATATTTCTTTGGCAGAAAACATCAACAGTGGATTGATGTCATTAGCAATGGTCTGCTTAGGACGCAACGACTGATGTAAGTCGTAAGCCAAACGACAAGACCCCGCACCCAGCACTAATAGATTATCGACCGACGATTGATCGATCTGCTCCAGAACCAGATTTAGCGATTGCGCATTTTCTTCATCACCCCAAACCCAGTCGCGGTATAAGTTAGCTTCGTAACTGAGTAAGTTCTGGGTGTGAGGTGCGCGGTCGCTCAACGCATCGTACACCGGTTTGCTCGCCACTTTGGCCGATAAAATCGGTGACACCAGTTGCGACACCTGTTGTTGAAACCGCGCTTTCCCTTGTTGCAAAAGCTCTAGGCGTCGGCGTGTTTCACCGCTGCAGTTTTTTATCTCGTTGGTTAGCAGTCGAATTTCGTCGCTGTGGATCTGATTAAAGTGATTCAGCTTAATGCTCCAGTCAACCATAGAATGCAACGGGTGCCGGAATAGCCAGGGAATGCCATTAATGATCGGGTAACAAATATTATCTTGCTGCGACACCAACTGTTGTTCGTTGAGCGACAGTGCCTGTCCGGTTTCTGGGCAAGCAAGTAAAGAAATAGCCGATTCGGTCAGAGTCATACGAGCGGTTTAAACTTGTGATTGGACTGAATTGATAATGTAGCAAAGTCGCACCGATAAAACAGCAACCGGTTCAAACTTGTCACCAACAAGGGAAAATTAATTAACTCAATTACCCATCAGAATGACGCCAATTAATGCCACACCCAACGCCAACCGATACCAGACAAAGGGCATCATACCGATTTTATCAATCAATTTGAGAAAGAAGTGGATGCAAGCGAAAGCGCTTACGGCTGCGATTGAAAAACCCGCAGCAAGCTCTCCCCAAAGTACGGGTTCAGGCTGCTGGACTAACTTTAGGGTTGTTAGCCCGCCCGATAGAATGATCACCGGGATCGATAGCAAAAATGAAAATCGTGCGGCGGCGGTTCGAGTTAATCCAAGCCATAAACCGGCCATAATGGTTGCACCACTTCGACTGGTTCCCGGAATCAGCGCAAGAGCCTGTGCGCACCCTACGATCACAATATCTTTCCATTGAATATCGTATTCGTCGCGTTTGTGTTTGACGTTTTTTTCGACCCACCATAATAACAGGGCGAAAATAATGGTCGTTGCAGCAATCACCGACACCGAGCGCAGATAATTATCGACGATATCGAAAAGGCTGAAAATTAATCCGAGAATACCGACGGGCACCGTGCCCCAGATCACTGCCCAGGCCAGTTTGGCGTCTTTTTCCATTTGACGACTGAATCCGCTACGAAAAAATGCGCTGCTCATTCGTCCCAGTTCATCGCGAAAATAAATGACGACCGCGGTTAACGTACCCATATGAAGCGCGATATCGAATGCCAGCCCCTGGTCTTGCCAACCCAATACTTGAGCCGGCAGAATCAGATGGGCGGAACTGGACACCGGTAAAAACTCGGTCAATCCTTGAATTAATGCCAAAAGTATAATTTGTACCCAATCCATCGCTTGCTCGCTTACTTCATCGTGTTCTTATTAAATTCGAAATTTCATCTTCTCGCCAACGTTCCAAAGAGATTAGCGAACAAAACCGTAATACAGTCCGTACAAAATAGCCTGGAAAAAGATCAACACCCAGAAATAGACTCCGAACGCCATGATTCTGGCGGTTACCGAATTGAATTCTTTGTTGCGCCAAATCAAACCGATCGAAACCACAATGGCGATACTGAGCGCCACCAAACCGTGGGTTTTCCAATCCAGTTGCTCGACCGAAAACGCCGTCGAAGGGTGCATCCAAAGCATCAAACCGACGACCCATAATTTTGTCCAGCGCATCTATAACCTCGAATTCAATTGTTTGGGAAGATGGGAGGCGGCATTTTGTCCGATGTTACGACTGAAAGCAATTGCCTTGATGAGCGAGCCCATCTGTCCCGGTAGCATTAATTTCTGCAACGCCTGAGACAATCTCAGTCGTCTTGCTGTATCGTCTATGCTTTCCAGTTGCTGCAACACGCCGGACTGCAGTATCAGGTCGGTTTGAGTGGAATAAGCCTCAAACGTCAGCCCGGCCGATTCGGCAACAAAGCACAGCTCGGAAAAATTGACGTGGGATGTGATGTCCTGAAGTCCTGTCAGGTATAAATATTCCGAATGACTGTGATGACGGTAAAAGCAATTCACCGTACCTTTCGTCCGCTCGCCACTAAAAAAGTCGTCGGCGTGGTAACCATAATCCATCAACAACACCAGTCCTTTATTCAACATCTCAGCGACGGACTTTAGCCAACCACCCCGCCACGGGCTTGCCTCGTATATCACCCCTTCCTGCCAATGAACTTTATCTTTATGTAATGCCAACCAATCTAATAATGCGTCAGACGATACCGCTTGCCAGGTCGATTGAAAGGACGACTCATTGGCCACAATAAATTCTTCGACGAACCCCTCTGCTCGCCACTGCAACCGATGTGGTGGAATGGCATCCAGCAGTTCATTCCCCAGAACCACCGCATCAACCGGCTGTTTGGGAAATTCCGTAATCCAATTGACCACCGATTGGTAATTCAGCTGTTGTGCCCGAAAGGTTTCTTCTTGCCGCGCTCTGAGTGAAGGCGAAACTTCAACAATGGTATAAGACCGAATGTCGTCGCCCAAAGCCTTCAATAGAGTTGACGCCATCGCACCGCTGCCTGCGCCAAACTCGATAACGTGACCACCTACTTCTGCCAACGCCGGTGCGATCGAGCGAGCCATGGCCAGAGAAAAAACATCACTGATTTCTGGCGCGGTGATAAAGTCTCCGTCAGCCCCGAGTATCGCCTTGCCCGACGTATAATAGCCCGACGTCGGATGATAAAGCGCCAAGTTTACAAATTCTGCGAAACTGATTTTATTGTCGTCGGCTGCGTCAATCGCTTGCAGAATAATCTGGTGATTATGATGACCAATCTTCAATTCCGATGGCGACGGCAAAGCAAGCGCCAACAAATCGCATTGAGTTTGTATCAATTGCTGATATTGAGAAAAAGACAACTGTCCGGTCATTATCGACGGCACCGAAACTACAAAAACTCGCCGCCATCGAGGGTTAAAATATCCCCGGTGACGAATCGCTGGTTCAACAAATAGTCCAGTGCATGACCAATATTACCGAGATCGCCGGTGCGCTTTAATGGAATATCTTTGGCCAAGCGATCGAGATGATCCTGTGCCTTTCCCGGTGGGGGCAAAATGGCGCCGAGGGCAATGCCATTCACCCGAACATGCGGCGCTAAGGTGACCGCCAAGTCTTTGGTGGCTTGCTTCAAGAGTTGTTTCGACCAACGATACACTGGCCGGTCCGATTGCGCGCGCGATAAACGCGCGTCAAGAATATTGATAATTTGAAAATCGCGTTCTTTTTCTATCGCTTGTTGTGAAAACTGCTGGCTCAACAATATTGGCGCCAGACTGTTGATGGTCATTATGCCATCCCAGTTGATGCCGACGTCATCCCAACAATCCTGATCGGGAAAAATCGCCGCCGAATTTATCAACAGGTCGATGGGTTTGAAGGCGGGCGGAATGCGCTGAAACAGTGTTTCGAGTTGCGCTCGATCGGACAAATCGCACTGTAAAAGATGGTGAACGACGTTCATCTGACTCAACTGACTGGAAAACTGACGCGCTTCTTTATCGGAAGCGTGATAATGAATCACCAGTTGATAATCTCGTCGCGCACAGGTTTCTGCCAGTGCGCGACCAATCCGAATCGCACCGCCGGTGATCAAAGCCGTCTTTTTCATTCTTGAAACCCGGACATGGGAATGGGTTCGGCAATTGCTTCAAGCACCTGCGACGATTGATCGAATGCCTGCCACAGCTCGGTAATGGACTGTTGTTTCACCGGGTGAACCCATTCTGGTGCTATGTCGTTGAATGGTTTTAAGACAAATGCGTGGTACAAAATTTCTTCTCGTGGCAAAACGATCGGTTCGCTGCACACTGTATCACCGTAGTTCAATAAATCGATATCAAGGGTTCGATCACTGAATTTGGGGGATGAATGATCGCGGCCCGCTGACTTTTCGATCTGTTTAAAATATTGATTGATGGTATCAATCGACTTCTCAGACTGGAAGCCCGCCACCATATTATAAAAATCACGGCCAGAGAAACCCACCGCCTCGCTTTGGTAGACTGGCGAGAGTTGCATCGGTCCAAAGCTTCGATACAAACTGTCGAGCGCGTGAGCAAGATTCTTTTTTCGATCTTGATTGGTTCCGATGCTGACATAAATTTGCGGCATGGTCACTCGCCCCGTTGAATTAAAATGCCCACCGCTTTTGAGCCACGCACTGCGCCCGGCTTACTTAATTTGAGCTTTAACCAGGGTACGCCGAACTCTTTCTGAATAATTTCTGCAACACGCTCGGCTAAGGTTTCAACCAATTGAAATTCACTGTCTTCGACAAACGCAATGATTCGTTTTGCAACCGCTTTGTAGTCCAGAGTATTGTCAATGGTGTCGGTTGCTGCGGCCGCTTTAATATCGGTCCCCATCTCGATGTTAAACACAACCTTCTGACGAATTTTACGCTCCCAGTCGTAAATACCAATAACTGTTTCGATGGTTAAATCTTCAATAAATACAATGTCCATTTCGACCCTTAAACGGTAATTGTTGCACTTGCTTTCTGAATTCGGCAGTGTAATGCTAGACGCATTATACAATCAATTGCCTTAATTTCATGGACGCGCTCGGGATTTCTTTAATCATTGGCTCTTATTTACTGGGTTCCATCTCCAGCGCGATTCTTATTTGTCGACTATTTGGCTTTGGTGACCCTCGTGCCGCTGGCTCGGGCAATCCGGGCGCGACCAATGTGTTGAGGATCGGCGGTAAAAAGGCGGCCTTGCTTACTCTGTTCGGAGACAGTCTTAAAGGCGTTGTTCCCGTTGCTGTCGCACTCTCATTGGAACAGTCGACAACTATCGTTGGCTTGACAGCTGTTGCGGCATTTATGGGTCACTTATTCCCCATTTTCTTTCGCTTTAAAGGCGGTAAAGGCGTCGCCACTTTTTTTGGTGTGCTGTTTATGCTGAACTGGCAACTCGGACTTTACGCCACCTCCTGCTGGCTGATCTGCGCCTGGGCATTTCGTATCTCGTCTTTATCGGCTTTAATTACCGCGCTCACCGTACCATTTTACGCTTGGTATTTTTTTACCGAGCAGTTTATCTTTTTATTAATTATTTGTTTATTTCTGGTTGTCCGACATCATCAGAACATTCGCAACATGGTGGCAGGCTCAGAGTCAAAACTGGGAACCAGTAGCTGAACCCGTTACTTGTTTGGAGTCAAACATGCGCACCCACTCTTTTTTAACATCATTTTTTCTTATGACTGCTTTGATAAAATCACCCCTGTTATTTTCCATGGGGTTTACATCGAGTTTGTCCGCCAGTGTATCTACTCCGGCGCAATCGACAGCCCAATACGCCGCAGACACTTACGCAGCCGATGCAGAAAAAGCCTTAGCCCAGATGGTCAGCTACAAAACCGTCGCCAGCGACACCATTCCTTACCTGGAAAACCGAGAGTTCACCGGATTTCGTCACTGGCTCAAAAACCGGGCACAGCAACTTGGCCTGGAGGCCACCGATCACGGTTACGTGATTACCATCTCAATTGGCCAGGGTGACAAAGTACTCGGATTGATCACCCACGGCGACGTCCAGCCCGCCAACCCTGCGAAATGGAAAAAGAACCCATTTACACTCGATACCGAGTCTGAGCCGGGCAAACTTATCGGACGCGGCACCGAAGACGATAAAGCGCCTATCGCCGCCGCCTTGTACGCAATGAAAGCCATTAAAGATAAAAACATCGCGTTAAAAGGTAAAATTGAATTGCTGGTGTACATGGCTGAAGAATCGGATTGGGCACCACTCAGAGAATTTCTCAACACCTACCAACCAGCGCCGCTCAACGTTGCGCTCGATTCGGAGTACCCAGTGGTGACCGCCGAAAAAGGGTGGAGTCATATAAAAGTCTCTTTCCCCAAAGCACAACAGAGCAAAGCAAATTCGGGCCCCATCATCCGTTCTTTCAAAGGCGGAGCATTTCGCAGCCAGATTCCGGAAGAAGCGGTGGCCGAAGTGAGTAACCTGTCGGCTTATCAGCTGGCCGACTTGCGCCAACAAATTCGCCAATTTCCGGTGGAGTATGAAACGACTCGTCTGGGCAAGAGCTTTATTATCTCAGTGAAAGGCAAAGCCGCCCATTCATCAAAGCCGGAACAAGGCGTTAACGCGATTAATGCACTGGCCGAAAGCTTAAAAACCCTTGACTGGGAGCCCTCGGCTGCTGGCTATGCGGTAAAGTTTCTCAATCAACTGGTCGGTACGGGCATTTATGGCAAACAGTTTGGTGAGCTCGCTTACCAACATCCTTTTATGGGCCCCATGACCCTCTCGCCCACCATGACTCATCAAAATGACGCCGGTGAGCAGGAAGTATTTATCAATATTCGTCGTCCGGTGGGCAAGACCAAAACCCGGATCGAAAGTGAAATCAGTCAGGCAATCGATCAGTGGCGTAAACGCAACCAAACGCCCGTAACCATCGACGAAATTTACGTTGGAGAGCCGCTGATGGTCGACAATGCGCCGCACACCGATACTTTGCTTTCCATTTTTTCGCACTTCACCCAAACAAAAGACGCCAAGCCCATCGCGATTGGCGGCTCAACCAACGCAAAGCTTTTTCCTAACGCGGTGAGTTTCGGACCGTCAATGCCGGGGACCGAATACACAGGACATTCTGAACACGAGTTTATAACGCGCGATAATTTCATCTTAACACTAAAAATGTACACGGCCATGATGATTGAAATTGGTCTTGGCGAAATTGGTCTTAGAAACAAGCAGACATCGTATGGACTTCAAGGTGTCGACGATGTTTCCGTTTCCAGTTGACACAATGTCAAACTGGATACACCAAAGTAGTCATCGCTAAACAATTCAATCTTTTTGATTCGAGATTTATCGCCTAAACTTAACTTATTGCAGTAGGTCAAGAAGTTAAGAGGATTTATGGCTGTTTCTACCAAAGGACTCATCACCAATCCGGGTCGGTCAATGAAACCTATCGGACTCGGCGTTCTCAGCGCTCTGTTCTGTTTACTCGTCGCAGGTTGCAGTAACACAACGACCCTTCAGCCACCCCATACTGCCGAGACTCAGGCGCCAGAAATACCCAAACTGCAACTTGAGTCCGATCGATTTTTTAATCGCCCCGCTATCGAAACACCCGACGATTTATTCACCCTAAGCCCAGCTCAACAGAGAGAGTTCGCCCACTTTCGTGCGGCCTATATCGAAGAGCTCAAACAAAAAACCGCTAGCAAAAATGAGTCAGCTCAACAAGCATCCATCAAAGCTGACTCGCCATTGCTGGTTAAAGACCACGAGATTATCGGTGCCTTTCTGAAAAAAATATCAGCTCGATTTTCCTACCGCGGAGCAACCCTGACGGCACAAGAAGCGCTGCTGGAGTTAAGTGGGAATTGCATGTCGCTGGCAATTCTGACCGCCGCGCTGGCCAAACAGCAGGACGTTGAAATTCATTATCAATTAGTCACCGATTCGCCGGTTTATCAAAAACAGAACAACGTCATCATTCGTGGCCAGCATGTACGAAGTAAATTGTTTGATCCCACTTACAAACCGAAACCCGGACATTTTGCAATTATCAAACCGTCAATTATCGTTGACTACTTTCCCGCGCTGTTCAGCAAAGCGGGCCGACGGGTCAGTAATGAAGAGTTTCTGGCCATGTATTACAATAATATTGCCGCCGAGCATTACATTCATAACCGAATCGAACACGCCTACTGGTACACCCGCGAAGCGCTCAAACATCATCGAGCCAACGCACAATCTCTCAACCTTTTGGCATTGGTGTTCAAATCGCTCGGCGAATACGAAAAAACGGTGGCGATATTTGAGTACGGTCGTCGTTATTCTGAGCAAAAACTTGAACTACTCAGTAATTATCAACAGTTTTTATTACAGCGGGGAGAATTAGCCAAAGCCAATGAAGTGGAACAACAGTTGCTTCAACTCGACCGACCCAATCCTTTTGACTGGTTAAATATTGCTGAAGAAGCATTAAACAAGCAACAGTTGTACCGGGCCGAACGCTACTATATGAAGGCACAGAAACTCGCGCCCTATTTACACCAACCTTATGCGGGATTGGCGAAAATCAAATACTTGCATGGCCAGCGCAAAGAATCCAAAGCCCTGTTCGAAAAAGCGCTAAAGAGCACTTACAGAAACGACATTAAAAGTCAGTACCGAGAAAAGCTAAACGCGCTGACTTACAAACCACCGCATTAGGCACCGGTCAGTTCATCGATGGGCCAGCGAGGGCGCGCCTTAATAGCCAGCGGCTCGACTTGCCCCATCTTAAGGCGACAATATCCAGCGTAAGCGATCATCGCACCATTGTCGGTGCAAAACTCGGGGCGCGGGTAATACACACGGCCTCCGGCTTTGGTCATCATCTGATTCAGTCCTTCGCGCAAAGACACATTGGCGCTGACACCGCCGGCCACCACCAGTCGCTTATGGCCAGTCTGCTGGATCGCGCGGCGACATTTGATCATTAATGTATCAACCACGGCCTCTTGAAACGCATAGGCAATATTGGCCAGTGTTTGTTGCGACTGATCACTGTCGCGTAAAGTATTTGCGGTAAACGTTTTAAGCCCGCTGAAACTGAAATCGAGTCCGGGTCGATCGGTCATTGGTCGGGGAAACTTATACACACCGGGCTGTCCTTTTTCCGCCAGTTTTGCCAGCATCGGGCCGCCGGGATAGCCCAGTTCCATAATTTTGGCCGTTTTATCGAACGCTTCGCCGGCCGCGTCATCAATCGACTCGCCTAAGATGGTGTAATCGCCAATGCCTTTTACATCGACCAGCAAGGTGTGTCCGCCCGACACCAATAAAGCAACGAAGGGAAAATCTGGCTTATCGTCTTCCAACATGGGCGCCAATAAATGCCCCTCCATATGATGCACCGCCACCGCTTCACAACCCCAGGCGTAAGCCAAAGATCGACCAAAGGTAGACCCCACCAGCAGCGCACCGATTAATCCGGGCCCTTGGGTAAAAGCGACCGCATCGATTTCAGAGCGATCAAGACCGGCCTGTTGTAAAACCTGATCGGTCAACAATGCTGTTTTTCGTATATGATCCCGTGACGCCAGTTCGGGCACGACGCCACCATAGTCGGCGTGAGTTTCTATTTGACTGTACAAAGCCTGAGCGACAATGCCTTTTTCGTCATCGTAGAGGGCAATGCCTGTTTCATCACAGGAAGTTTCGATTCCTAGTACTCGAGTCGTCATAAATATACTTGGGTCCGGTAATTAAGGGCACGATTTTACCACAAAAGCTTATTTTTCGAGGGCGGTTTGTTTCAAGAGCAGTGTTGTTGATTTAATGGGAAGAAAAATCTCGCTCGGTATTTTGTTCGGCAACCTGATACCAGATTCGATTCAACAGATCGCTCCATTTGCAATAGATTTCAAAGTACTCTTTCGATTCTGAGAAGCCCATAAAGTCATTATAGTTTTCATACAACTGCGTTGCTTCGGCTTCGCTTAATTCATTGATGGAAGCACAGGAGGCCAAATCGACCAAAGGCAACGCCTGTCTGGCGTACTCCCAATCAAGAATTTCACCATTGACCATCAGATTTTCAAACGAAAGATCCATATGACAGGGGCAATAAGCATCGCTGCTGACAAAATAATTCGACTCGGGCAAGGCTGGAAGTTTCGCCATCTCGGAAAGGTACATGGTTTGGTCGGTCACACTTTTCAGCATTTTTAGATACCTTTCAACTTCCTGATACAAATCCATGGGTTGAAAAGACATGTCCGACTCGTGAATTTTTGCCAGAGTTTTTGCCAGCAGTTCAATTTTCTCACTTTTCGGCCAGTCGGCCTGTGCTAAAACTCCCTCGTCACGATAAGGAAAAATAAGACTGCCGGCTTTTTTGCTGTGAAACACCAACGGCGGCGTTAAACCCAGTTTCTCAGCTTGCAAAGAATTGTCGATCAGAGTTTGCCAGTCGACCGACAATTCATCATGGCGCAACTGTTTCACCACCCAATATTGCTGTTCGACCTCGGGCAGCTGCTGGCTCATTGGAGAGGCAGGATCGTGAACCAACCAGCACTCGTTGGTGTCACTTGGCAACGGCCTATCGAGCTCAGCTTTCGGACTGAATTGTTTCTGTTCGATGAGTTGTCGTAGATGTTGCTCGATCATTTTCTTGGCGCTGCCACTGTTTGTGCCACTCGAATATCCCGTAAATCGTCATCATAAAATAAACCACCATTAATAAACAGGTTACGTAAAGCTCCTGTTGGTAAAAAATATAGAACGAAATCGGGTTTAGTACGAGCCAATAGTACCAATTCTCCAACACTTTCTGTGCAACCAGGTAGGTGGTAAAGACCGCAAACCATACCGTAAATCCATTGATGTAAGGCATATCTGCCTGCAGCAGATGATCAGACAGCACGCCAGATAAGATGGAAATCATGGCGACCACCGTTACCCAGAACAGGTGGCGTTTTAGTGGCCAGCGACTAATAGGCAAGTCTTCAGTTTGCTGTTTCGCTTTTTCGCTATAACGCCAGTTGTACCAACCAAAAACGGCTATGATCAGGTAGTAAACGTTCAGCGCTGCCTCCTGCAACAAATTGGTATCGAAAAACAGAACACTGAAAATTGCCGTGCTGAAAAAGGCGCATAACCAGCACCAACTGTTAGCTCTGGCCGCTAGCACAATATAGGCAATCGAGAGCACAACCGCGATCAACTCCCAGGTATTTTGTGCTCGCCATTGCTCCAGCAACGATTGAAAAAACTCAATCAAGAGATAGGCTCGCGAATGTCCGAGTTTAAAAACTTACAAACAAAGACGGCTTTGTATTGTTCCTGGTAGCAGGTTTTCATTTCGGTCTTTAATATCGACATTACACGATCAAACTCACCACAAATCTGGGTGCTCATATTGTTGGGTTTAACCCACAACTCATCGTACTGCTCGAGCTTTTGAATAAACCCTTTAATATCTGGAATATAGCCGTCTTTTAATGGATAAAGACTGATTTCGACCGATAATTGCATGTCGCCTCCGTAAGAAAAACTAAAACTGATAATTAAAGCTCAGTCCCGTTTGGCGCGGATCGCCTAACTGAAAGTAAGGTTCCGTCGCATAATTGTTTCGGGGATCATTCCCAAAACTACCAAATCCGCGAACAAAAATCGTCTCATTGGTGATGTTTTTGCTCCATAACGCGACGCGCCACAGCTCTGTCTGGTAACCAATCTGCAAATGAATCAAGTCGGTTTTGGGATTTTTTAGCTCATGGTTATCGGAGAAAAACTCTTCGTCCTTACCTTCAAAGGTAACTATCGAAAACCAATGCTCATCGGGCATGAATTTATTCGACCAGTGATAACTGTAGTTGGGAGCCTGCGCCTGTTCGCGATCGGTCAGTACAATAACGGCGTCATCTTCAAGTCGGCGAATTTCGTCCAGATTGGTGTCCAGAAAGCCCAGTGACGCATTGGTTTCATACCAGTCATTTACGCGCCAGTTAAATTCCAGTTCCGCTCCCTGGTTAGTGCCATTATCGACGTTAGCCACATAACCGATAAACGCCTGGGTGTTGTCATCACGAGTGATGACCTGCCAGTTTTTGGTTTGCTGATCGCGCCGCGTCATATGGAACAGTGCAAAACGTAATGAACCTTCGCCCTGTAGAACGGTAGCTTTGTAACCCAGCTCAACGTTCCAGTTCGATTCGCTATCAAAGCTTCGGTTATTAATCGCCAAATTGGATTGTGGATTGACTCCGCCCGCTTTAAAACCTCGCGCTAACAAACCATAAATCATCGAGCGAGACGACAACGCGTGCTCTAATGCGATTCGTCCACCGAACATGGTTTCATCCGTCGACTCATTAAAGCCGGCGTCACGGTAATCGGCTTGCCGAGATTCAACTCGCAGCCCTAGAGTTAGTTGCGTTGCCGCCGACAGAGCAGACTGAGTTTCTGCATACACGGCGGTGGTGTCGGTTTCGAATACCGAGTTAAAGTCGTCGCTAAAAAATGTGTACTGACGGGTCAGTGTTTCTTCGTCTTTCTTGGCGTACAAACCCACCAACCAGGCGGTGGGCAGTCCCAACACATCAAACGACTCGCTGGAAACCCAGCGAATGTCGCTGTTGATGGTGTCTTTGTCTCGGGTGTAGCGATCAAACGACGAATAACCAAATGGATGGAAGCCATCAAAGGTCCAGTCTTCGTCGTATCCATAGTCCAGCTGCGAATCGGATACGGCTAACGAAAACTCTATTTGCCCGGTTTCAAATTGCGTTAGCGCGCCTTGCAAACTCACCGCATCGGTTTGCTGACGATCAAATCCCGGTTCGTCAGATCGGGTCAGACGGTTATTATCCAACGAAAATGCATCATAACCGTTATCGATGTCCCAGTGATGCAGGGCAAACTTAAGGTTCACATCGGCGCTGGGATCCCAATCAAACTTCCAACGAGCACTGAGTTCGTCGATGTTGTTGGTATCGTCACGCACTTTAAAGGTGTTTTTAATAAATCCGTCACTGACGTTTTGCTGCAGAGAGAAACGCATGGCTGCGGCCTCGGAAAATTGATGACCGATGGCCAGCCCGGCAGCAAGTGAATTTTGCTCCGCCACCATTAAGTCCAGCTTATCTTTTTCTGAACGCGCCGATTCGGTTTCAATAAAAATCGCGCCCGCCAGGGCGTTGGCACCAAATCGTGTTCCCTGTGGCCCACGTAACACTTCAACTTGTGACACGTCATAAAGCGTCGCTCCGCCCATAACACCGGAAAAGTCGATGCCATCAACGTAAAATCCAACACTCGGGTTGATGGGGTCTTGAAATTGCGATCGCTCACCAATGCCGCGAATTTGCACGAATCGTCCACGACTGGCACCGGAATTAAAGTTCACATTACCGATACTGCGTAATAACTCATCCAGGTGTTGCGCGCTGCGCTGTTTGATTTGCTCGTCGAGCAAGACAACCAAACTGGATGGTAAGGCATTCACTGACTGACCTCGCCAATCAGAATGCACAACGATCACCGGAACGTCTTTGTTTTCGACTTCAACCTCGGGTTGGTTGGACTGATTCGCCAAAACTGTAGGAGAGCCTATCGCCCAAATACCGGACAATAACCATACGGATAATGCAGGAAACTTCATGCTTATTGTTGACCTCAAATCATCAATTCAATCGGTCAGCCACTGGAGTTGGTCAGATATAAGCAATAAAGCACTGGCCATTCCTACGTCGGTGCTAACCGAATCAGGTTCAAAGGGTTCGCTTATGCGTCTCAGCAACCATCATCAAAATTGTTGGTTGCACCCCCGGGGTACTATTTCATGGTGTTTATCGTGCGTTTCATCATTCGCTTGTTTCGCGTGTTTTCCACGCGTTACGAAAACGAGATACAGTATAATGCATCCACACGTCAGGCCAAAGCGAACAATACCACCTTGACCTAGCGAACTTCGCCCACATCATTCAAAAAGCGGTAGTAATGATCATAGACTTTTGACATATCAATGGAGTTTAAGAAAGAGGAATAAGACAAGTAACACAAGAGCGAGCGTAAATCGGACGCCCAGCTGGGTAAAAAACGAGGTTTTCGGCACAAACCAAGTGAACGCAAATAAGATAAGGTGGGCAAATCTTCAATATCAAGACGACCGGCAAACAATAATTGAATGGTGTCGGCACGACCGTGATTAACCGCCGCGCGCATAAAGTTATGCACCCGCAATAACCCATCCAGATACACTATGTCTTTGGTAAAGGGTGCTCCGCCGGAGACAACACCGCCACGAAAAACCCGGCGCGCCGATTCGAACGATTGTTCCGGATGATCGGTGCGTTCGAGAAAATAACGGTAAACCTCAATAAAGTCAGCGCCATCAATGGCTTTTTGTATCGCCACGGTGCGATCGGCCAGCCGTGTCATCCGATCCAGATCGAGCGTTCCAGTAATAAACTCGGCAAAGACCGCCAAACCCTCCTGCGTTTTGGTCGCTCCTGGATGTGACAGACCCAGTAAACTGAGATTGCCTGACGTTCGACCGTTTAAAATGGTGGCCACATGTATGAAAATCTCATGTTCGATAAGCTGCTTGATATCGTTATCGGAAAAACAGGCAGTACGTCGAATACGCACCCGCTCAGCGCTCGCCAGCGCATTCGCCGACAGCTCATCCACCACCTGAATAACGGGTGCCTCACTGCCAAACACCTGTTCAACGACCTGTTTCATTTCCTGCTCCAGTGTCGACGCCAGCAAACAGGCTTTTGGCGGATCGCCGAGATCCAGTTTCGACATGGGCACCAATAACTCAAGGTAACGGTTGGCCAAATCCAATGAGCTGGTTTTTTCATCGCGCAGCTGACTTTTTGGCTCGCCATAAAGCGTTTTCGAATGCTCATAAAACGCAGCGGTTCCGCGAGACTGCAACATACTGACGGTGCTGGTTAAAATGCTGTGTATGCGACGCATCCAATCATCGGCCGGAGTGTCTCCCAGCTTTTGTTGCACGGCTTCGAGCGCAGACAACATCGCTCGTCCATCAAAGGCCGGATACTCTACGTTGGGTAACTGCTGAGCTTTTGCCGCAAAAAAATCCTGCTTCACAGTCACCGGCCAGGCAATTTGCGACAAGACCTGTAAGTTTTTACCCACAGCGACCAGTTCGTTTGACAGGGCGTGCAATCGCTCAGCTTCTTTGCTCTGGGATGAGTTAGTTTCCATAGACAATACTCAAAAACAGTTGTTACCTTATCTTGCCCAGAGTATAGCTTTGTTACAACAATTGTCGATCGCCCTTGTGGCCGAGACTTACAGCGTCTGGTCGCTATTTAGCCATATTTTTTGCAATTCGGTGGGAAACCCATTATGATCGGCGCCCCTTCCTGTGGGAGGGCTTTGGATACCCAGATTTTGAGCATTCGAAGTTATTTTATTAACAATCCAACTATTAAGGTGGTGATTTTTCATGCCAAGCGTAAAGGTAAAGGAAAACGAACCGTTTGACGTGGCACTGCGTCGTTTCAAGCGTTCTTGTGAAAAAGCCGGAATTCTGGCCGAAGTTCGTCGTCGTGAACATTACGAAAAGCCGACTTCAGTTCGCAAGCGTAAGAAAGCTGCAGCAGTAAAACGTCACGCTAAGAAGGTGTCTCGCGAGAGCATCCATCGAAAGCGTATGTACTAATCGGTCGTTTCCGATCTTAGATTAGGACCTTTAGCATATGGCCGCATTACTTGATCAAATCAACGATGCGATGAAAGATGCGATGCGTGCCAAGGCGAAAGATCGTCTTGGCACCATTCGGCTTCTCACCGCAGCTGTAAAACAATACAAAGTTGACAACCGCGTCGACGATGTCGATGACGCTACCATCATTGCTATCTTAGACAAGATGGTGAAACAGCGTCGCGAATCCATCAAAGCCTACGATGAAGCCGGACGTTCCGAGTTGTCGGAAAAAGAAAAGGCAGAAATCGAAGTATTAACCGAATTCTTACCTCAGCCCCTGTCTGACGATGAAGTCGCTCAATTGATTGACGATGCGATTTCACAAACAGGCGCCGAATCCATGCGCGACATGGGTAAAGTGATGGGCATTTTGAAGCCAAAGCTTCAAGGCAGAGCCGACATGGGCGCTGTCAGCGGCAAAATTAAAGCCAAGCTCAATTAGCACCCGACCAGAACGATGAAAAAGCGTACCCGGTGTACGCTTTTTTTATCCGCGGACTGCGCAAGAGACCGCCGGGACGCTTTTCTTCAAACGACGGACTCTGCATAATACCGTCTTCATTTGATTACAGACTGACACTGCATGGCCGGACGAATTCCTAAACCTTTCATCGATGACCTGATCGCAAAAAGCGACATAGTCGAGGTGATCGAGCGTCGTCTGAAGTTGAAAAAGGCGGGCAAAAATTACCAGGCCTGCTGTCCATTTCACAACGAAAAAACCCCCTCGTTTTCGGTCAGTCCCGACAAGCAGTTTTATTACTGCTTTGGCTGTGGCGCCAGTGGTAACGTTATCAGCTTTATTATGGAGTACGACGGACTGGAATTTGTCGAAGCCGTGGAAGATCTGGCGCACTCTCAAGGCGTCGATGTGCCGCGAGAGGCAAATAGCACACCCCGCCCGGAACAACACTGGGAGCACGACTACTACCAGTTGATGGAGAAAGTTGCCCGCTTTTATCAGCAGCAACTGAAAAATAACGGCCGGGGCGAGCAAGTCATAACTTACCTCAAAAACCGTGGCTTGAGCGGTGAAATTGCCCGAGACTTTGGTTTAGGCTACGCACCGGACGAATGGCATTCGCTCCAAGCGCTGTTTGGTCACGATCAAAGCATCAATAAAGCCCTGGTCAATTGCGGCATGTTAATCGAAAAAGACAGCAACCGTTACGACCGATTCCGCGATCGCGTGATGTTTCCCATTCGCGATCGACGCGGACGGGTAATCGCCTTTGGCGGCCGGGTCATTGATAAAGGCGAACCCAAATACCTGAACTCGCCAGAAACCGATATATTTCATAAGGGACGCGAGCTCTACGGTTTGTACGAAATGCGGCAACACCAACGCAAGATCGACTGGGTGGTGGTCGTCGAAGGCTATATGGACGTGGTTTCACTGGCTCAATTTGGTGTTCGTAATGCCGTGGCCACCTTGGGAACCGCGACCTCAAGTCATCACATTCAGCAATTATTCCGGGTGTGCTCGAAAATCGTGTTTTGCTTCGATGGCGATCGCGCTGGGCGCGACGCCGCGCTAAGAGCGTTATCGCACAGTATTCCGCAAATTAAAGATAACCGAGAAATTCGTTTCATGTTTTTGCCCGATGGCGAAGATCCCGACACCCAAGTTCGACAAATCGGCGCCGAGGCGTTTAGCCAGACCGCACAAAGTGCGCCTTCGTTGTTTGACTTTTTGATGACTCATTTAAAATCACAGGTCGACATGGGCAGTTTCGAAGGCCCCGGAAAACTGGCCAATCTGGCCAAGCCTTACATCGAATTGATGACCGACGCTATCCACAGAGAGCGCTTTATTCAACAGCTATCAGTGCAAGTTGGCTTAAGTGAGCACAAACTTACTTCGTTACTATTGGATTCTGACTCGGCTGCCAAAACCGAGAGTTCTACGCAAGTCTCCCAGGGTGTTCCCTTGACTAATGTCAGTCAGCTCACCCCGATCCGACGGGCTATCACCCTGTTACTGCATCAAAGTGAACTGATCCATGAAATCGACGATTACGAGTGGCTAAGCCAGCTCGACATGCCCGGCAATCAAATTTTAAAAACTATGATTGAATTATTGAAAACCACCCCCACTCTAAAGGTCGGTTCTCTGATCGAACACTGGCGTGGAAGTAATGTCCAACCACACCTGATTAAATTGGCCAATGAAGAGTTGATAACGCCCCTTGACGGTACGTCACAGGAAATAAGAGATATATTCAATCGGCTCAAAAAAGCGTTTAAAGAACAACGGTTTAACCAGCTGCAACAAAAGTCGCAGCGGGGCCCTTTGTCGACAGAGGAAAAACAGGAATATCAAAAGCTGCTGTTAGAACTGTAGATGATTGGATTTTGCGGTTTTTACTCCGGCAAATTTGCCGAGGTGCGGCTACACTGTGTATAATTGCGTGTTTCGTGTGCAACACGGCGGCTTTCTATTGTCTGCTTGGTCGCCGAAACGATGAAACTCTACTTAACTTGTAATAAAGGTCGTAACTGAATGTCGAACGAGATGACCAGCCAGTCACAAAAGTCACAACTTAAACTATTGATTGCTCGTGGTAAAGAGCAAGGATTCCTGACATACGCCGAAGTAAACGATCACTTGCCACCTGACATCGTCGATCCGGATCAGGTTGAAGATATCATCCGAATGATCAACGACATGGGGATTCAGGTCGTTGAAACAGCACCTGATGCTGACTCTCTTTTGATGGCGGATTCCGTTGCTGACGATGAAGCCGCCGAAGAAGCCGCCGCTGCGTTAGCCAGCGTCGATTCTGATTTCGGTCGCACCACCGACCCAGTCCGTATGTACATGCGCGAAATGGGAACTGTGGAGTTGCTTACCCGTGAAGGCGAAATCGACATTGCCAAACGCATTGAAGAAGGCATTCGCGAAGTTGCTGTAGCGATTGCCGAATACCCCGCCACTGTTGAAACACTGCTAGACGACTACGATCGTTTTCTTGCTGGTGAAATCAAATTATCCGACATCATTACCGGTTTCAGCGATGGCACCGAAGACGACGACATTATCGTCAGCGGTGGCGCCAACGTTGGTTCCGAAGTTCCGGATGACGAAAAAGACGATGACGACGATGACGATGCGGAAGAAGAAGATTTAGGGCCCGATCCCGAAGAAGCGCAAGAAAAATTCGGCGCTCTTCGTAAACAGCACGAAAAAACCGTCAACGCCATCAAGAAATACGGCCGGGCACACAAAACCGCTCAGAAACAGGTCAAAGCGTTGCAAGACCAGTTTATGGAATTCAAACTGCTGCCCAAAGAGTTTGATCGTCTGAGTTCAAAAATGCGCGGCAAAATGGACGCCTTGCGAACGCAAGAGCGTCTGATTATGAAGCTGGTGGTGGATCAGGGCAAAATGCCCCGCAAAACTTTTATCTCAGAGTTTCCGGGCAACGAAACCAATACCAAGTGGCTCGATAAACACCTCAGCAAAGACGTCGCCTATCACGACGATTTAGAAAGCGTCGCAGAAGACGTCATTCGATGCCAAAATAAACTTTTGCACATCGAAGAAGAAACCAATCTGTCGATTGCCGAGTTTAAAGAAACCAATCGCCGCATGAGCATTGGCGAAGCCAAAGCGCGTCGTGCCAAAAAAGAAATGGTCGAAGCGAACTTACGACTGGTTATCTCCATCGCCAAAAAATACACCAACCGTGGCTTGCAATTCCTCGACTTGATTCAGGAAGGCAACATCGGTTTGATGAAAGCCGTGGATAAATTCGAATACCGACGCGGTTACAAATTCTCGACTTACGCAACCTGGTGGATCCGTCAGGCCATCACCCGATCAATTGCCGATCAGGCGCGTACCATTCGTATTCCGGTACATATGATTGAAACCATCAACAAGTTGAACCGTATTTCACGTCAGATGTTGCAAGAAATGGGACGCGAGCCACAGCCCGAAGAGTTGGCTGTGCGCATGGAAATGCCCGAAGACAAAATCCGCAAGGTATTAAAAATTGCCAAAGAGCCCATTTCGATGGAAACACCCATCGGTGACGATGAAGATTCGCATTTGGGCGACTTTATCGAAGATGGCGCACAAGAATCGCCGGTTGATTCTGCCACTTCAACCAGTTTGGGTGAAGCCACTAAAGATGTCTTGGCGGGTTTAACCGCTCGTGAAGCCAAAGTTTTAAGAATGCGCTTTGGTATCGATATGAACACTGACCACACTTTAGAAGAGGTCGGAAAGCAGTTCGATGTCACACGCGAGCGAATTCGTCAGATAGAAGCGAAGGCGTTAAGAAAATTACGTCATCCATCCCGCTCGGAAAAACTCCGCAGCTTCCTCGACGAGCAATAACACTAAAAACTCCGCTTCGGCGGAGTTTTTGTATTCAAAGCACACGAAAAATAACGATAACAAAACGCTGGAGTAATAATGATTGTCAAACGGCTCATACTCATTTGCATAATGTGTCTATGCAATATGAGTTATGCCAGTGAGCTGTTTGAACTGGATGAGAATTTTTCCAAGATTTCCGTTACAGGAAACCTGCTCACCCTAAAAGAAACGCATTCCGACTCGCCCGACAAAATCATCCATTCGATTCGTTTTAATCGTTCAGTTTACTCTGAGTCTGTTGCTCCGGGGCCTGCTGCTTTCTGGCATAAGCTGGAGTTTAAGAATACGTCTCGCGCGCCGCTTGCAGTAAACACAGTCATCGAAACCCATCATCTGCGTTATCTTGATTTGTTCCTTTATCAGGACAACACTCTGATCAAATCAAAAGCCCTTGGCGCAATGAACCAGTCGGTCACCGACCAGATTTATCAGGGGCCCACTTTTCGCTTTACGATTCAACCCGATGAATCATTAACCTTACTCATTCGAAAAGAAAATGAGGGCTCCAAAATATTGCCCATATCATTTTACAATGATGAACGCTTTCAACAGTCTCTGTACTTAAAATATTTGTTCTGGGGCGCTGCCATCGCCCTGTTGATTGCGCTGGCTCTATACAACGTATTTGTCTACTCGCTTAACCCGGGCAACAGTTATTTCTGGTATTTCATTTTTCAAGCGCTGGTTTTCGTTTATTTCTCCGGGCTCCACGGATTCGGTAATTTATTCTGGCCAGAAGGATTTCAACGCCTGATCGTACAAAATTTCATGCCTATGAACATTTTGTTGATTTGGGTGATCTTTCAATTTGCCAAAGTTTTCTTGCGCACACAGGTTAATGCCCCAAGGCTGCACGAATACATCCGGTACATTAATTACCTTACCCCTCCGGCTATTGCCTTGACCATCTGGCTACCGGAATACATGACCATTACTCCCTTTGCGATATATCAGGTCATTGTGTCGCTATTTGGGATCAGCCTTGCGGTTTTCGCCTTTAAGAATCAGTATCGACCGGCCCGTTACTTTTTAATCGCCTGGTTGATTGTAGTCATAGGTGCGGCCATTACGACGGCTGCTTTCATCGATCTGGTTGAGGCTACTCGCCTGACACTCCATGCGTTTTTTATCGGCGCGCTCATAGAACTGATGCTGCTGTCGGTGGCACTCGCCGACCGACTGCGCTACGCGGAGAAAAAAGCCATCAATAAAGCTTACATCGATCCACAAAGAAAATTACCCAACTATTCTTTTTTCATTAACGAGTTTCCCTCGCAACTGGCGCGTTTAAAGCAAGATGGAAAAGCGTTAGCAATGGTCATTGCCCATACCAAAAACTATCAGGAGCTTATTGGCTTACTCGGCCCCAATATATTAGAACCAATCTACCGGGAGCATGTAGCCCGACTGAGTAAAATTCTTCTCTCAACATCCTGGGCAGTCCCTTTTGAGACATCGTCTGGCGAAAAAGAACACTTTATTACCCTGCCCGGCGATCAAATCCTTTTTCTGGTCGAAGCAAACGACGACCTCGAAGACATCTTGAACACCTTGGTGCAACGTACTAACCAGCCAATCATGATCAAAAACTTTGAAGTTGCGCTGGACATAAAGTTTGGCGCCGCCATGCTCGATCCGAAAAAATTATCGGCGCTGGAATGTTATAGAAAAGTACAAATTGCGCTACTTAACTGCAATAGCCAAAACGTTGAATACAATGTTTATACCGATCAACAGGACGTTTCATTGAAAGCTCATGGCAGCATGTTGCGAGATATCAAAAAAGCCATTGCTCAGCAGCAGTTTAATATAATGATCCAGCCACAGTTCGATCTGTTCACCCAACAATTGATTGGCGGTGAAGTCTTAGTTAGATGGGAGCACCACGCACGCGGACTTGTCAGTCCCAGTGAGTTTGTTCTGGTTGCCGAACAAACCGGTATTATTTCAAAAATAACGCACCAAATTATTGATCACGCGTTTCACTGGCTAAGCATCCAAACATCCTTGCCCGATGGCTTTTTACTGGCGGTGAATTTATCGGCACAAGATCTCTACGATGACAACTTAATCGTTTATATCGAACAGCAAATGGCGGTTTATGAACTGCATCCCCATAATGTCGCTTTCGAAATTACAGAGTCGTCAATGATGAAAAATGCGGAAAAGTCTTTGGCGACCATCAGCCAACTGCAATCAATGGGATTCAGCATCGCCATTGATGATTTCGGTACGGGTTATTCTTCTTTGTCTTATTTACAAAAAATTCATGCCGATAAGATAAAAATCGATTTGTCTTTTATCAGAAACATACACCACAAAAGTACCAACAAAGCGATCACCGAAACCATTTCTAAGTTGGCCAAGTCGATTCGAGCAAAGACCGTCGCCGAAGGCATTGAGAGCGCCGACGAACTCTTGGTAATCAAGCAGCTTGAATGCGATTATGGACAGGGTAAGTTTTGGAGCGAACCTTTGGATCCGGACGCTTTTTCCCGGCGCTACAACACACAATGCAGCACCGAGATTCCAAAACACTTTGTCGAATAAAACGTTTAACAGACTTCGCCGACGTTGAACCTAGCCTCGCGCCAGTTTTTTTATCAACCATTTGATGTCAAAGGCGTAGCGTCTAAAGTAAGCTTTGATGTCTTCAAGGATCAAATAATTGATCGGCACAATAAATAAGGTAATCAAAGTCGCGAATAAAATTCCAAAGCCTAGGCTTACCGCCATGGGAATCAGAAACTGTGCCTGAGTTGATTTTTCAAACAGTAATGGCATCAACCCGGCAAAGGTAGTTAACGACGTCAGCAGCACAGGTCGGAAACGGCGTCCGCCAGCCTGGAAGACCGCCGTCGAAACTTTGATTCCTTCACGGCGCTTGGAGTTGATGTAATCGACCAGAACCAGAGAGTCGTTCACCACTACCCCGGACAGCGCCAACATTCCCATAAAGCTCAACAGCGTTAGATCCATGCCCATGATCCAGTGACCAATCACCGCGCCCACCAGACCAAAAGGAATCACCGACATAACAATGATTGGTTGAGCATACGATTTAAATGGAATGGCCAACAGAATATAAATCAAAATTCCCAGACCGATCGCTCCGGTCATCAGACCTTGCGACGACTCTTCCTGATCTCGGGCTTCACCGGCCAATGCAAAGCTGGTTCCTGGATAACTGGCAATTTGATTTTCTAAAAAGTCACGCAGCTCGTCTTGAACGACACTGAGGTTACCGGTTTCTTTATCGAAGTCTGCGGTCACCGATAAAGTGCGTTGCCGATCAATGCGTAAAATGCTGTTGGGACTCAACCCAGGATAAACATCGGCCACTTGCCATAACGGCACTTCCTGATTGGGGCCGACACGGATCATCATTTGCTCCAATGTTTCTATCGATTGACGGGCTTCTAATGGATAACGCACCATCACCCGAACTTCTTCACGGCCGCGCTGCACACGCTGAACCTCAAAACCGAACACCGCCTGACGCACCTGACTCGCCACGGTATTTAAGTTAAGTCCCAACAAACGCGCTTCGGGTTTAAGTTCGAGTTGCAACTCTTCTTTGCCATCAGACAGAGAATCTTCGATATCGGACGCGGCAGCGTAAGACGCCAACTTGGCTTTGAGTTTTTCGCCCAATTCGCTCAGCGAATCGGTGTCTCGGCCCTTCAGCTCAATATTAATCGGTGCGCCACCCCAACCGCCTATTTCTGCACGATAGTTTAACTGTTCTGCTCCAGCAACTTGTCCCACCCGCTTTCGCCATTCATTGACGATCTCTCGAGTGCTAACATCCAGCGTTCGCTTTTCTGGAGGAACCGTATCGACTCGAACCCGTCCGGTCGTCGCGTTGCGTCCGCCACTGATGGAGTAAATATTACGAATCACCGATTCGCCGGTTTCAGGATCGGTGTACTTGTCACGTAGCGCTCGAGCCTCATCAGTCATAAAAGACACAATGCGATCGGTACTCTCGAACGCCGTGCCGGCTGGCATTACCAAAGTTGCGGTCGCCACTTCGCTTTGCACACGTGGAAAAAAGACAAATTTAGTCTGACCGCTCGCGATGGTACCAATAATGACAAGCAAACTCGCAAACATTAACATCCAAGTTGCATAGCGCCAACGCATTGCCCGCGCAAGTACTGGTTGATAATACTTTTCAATGAAGACTTCCAGCGAACGCGAAATCGCTTGCTGAATACGAGTCAGTTTTGAGCGATGATTGATGCGACGTTTGACGTGTTTCAAATGCGCAGGTAACACCAACTTCGACTCGATCAGGGAAAACAATAAAACCGGCACGATCACATAAGGAATCGCAGCGTACCAACTGCCTCGCCCTGTTTGAAAAGCTAGCGGCAGAAAAGCGGCAACGGTTGTTAGAATGCCGAAGGTGACCGGCACGGCAACTTCTTGTGTGCCTTTTATCGCGGCATCTAACGGATCGGCGCCACGCTGTAAGTGAGCGTAGACGTTTTCTCCCGTGACAATGGCATCGTCAACCACGATGCCCAGCACCAGAATAAATGCAAACAGGCTCATCAGATTAAGCGTTACGTCAAACACCGGCATAAATAAAAATGCGCCCATAAAACTCATGGGGATGCCAAGACAAACCCAAAACGCAACGGCAGGTCGCAAAAATAACGCCAACAACAAAATTACCAATAAGGCACCTTGCCAGGCACTGGTGGTTAACGTTTTTAATCGGGCTTTGATGGGTTCACTGCGATCACGCCAGTAATCGAGACTTAAACCTTCGGGGATTTGTGTTTTCTTCTGCGCGATATAATCTTTAACCGCTTGTGTCACCTCGATAATACTTTCATCACCGGTACGGAAGATTTCCACTTCTACGGCTGGCACACCATTGAATCGAGTGCGTAACGGCGTTTCTTCAAAATCGTCTTTGATATTCGCCAGATCACCCAGTTTGATCATGGTGCCGTCTTGAGTTGTTATGACCGGAATGTCAGCGAATTCCGAAGCCCGATAAGCTTGCCCGCGACTGCGAATAAATATTTCACCGCCTTCCGTTTTTAAATTACCGGCCGACACATCGCGCGAGTTCTGGCGCAGTACATTCGCCACTTGCTCCAGGGTTAAATCGTATTTGCGCAGAGCCCACTCGGGAATTTCAATCGATATTTCGAAACGAAGCGTGTTGTCGACTTCGGCCTGAGACACCTCCTTCAGGTTGGCAATTTCGTCACGTATGTCTTCTGCCATTCGGCGTAATGTCATGGCATCGTAATCGCCATAGAGCACCACTCCGATCGCATCACGTCGCCACTGCGGCACTTGAACCAATAAATTCTCAGCTTCAATCGGGAAGTTATTAATGGCGTCGACTTTGATTTTAACTTCGTCCAGCATTTCGCGAACGTCGTAGCCCTCTTCCACTTCGATGGTGACCGACGCACCACCTTCACTGCTGCGCGAAGTAATTTGACGAATCCCTTCGATGTCCTGCACCGCTTCTTCCACTTTAATGGTGATTCCTTCTTCCACTTCCTGAGGTGAAGCACCTGGCAATGACATTGAAACCTGCACCGAGCGCTGCTCAAATTCGGGGAATAAATCGACCGGAATTTGTGTTTTCAAAACAAACAATCCGGCAATCATAATCACAACCAATAGAATATTGGCCGCGACATCATTCTTTGTGAACCAGGCTATCATGGTGTGATCCTCAATTAATTTGAAGCGTTGGCTCGAATCGCCGGACTGTCTTTGCTTTTCTCGGTCTTGCCTTTGCCCGACTTCGCTTTATCACCTTGGGTGCTCGCATTCTCAGTATCTTTGGCTTGCTTTTTTTCAGCCATCTCACTGATTGGTTTAACCCGTGTTCCGTCAGGTAGGTTGGCTGTCGGTGTTAAAATTAGACGATCCGACTTTTCCAACGCGGGTTGGACGGTGCTTGCTGCCAATGAATCAAGATTCAACGTCGCAGGCACCACGACCGACTGGGCATCGGTCCATAACGGACGCACTTTTCGCTTCTTCAACACGCCTTCCTGAGCCACGCTGACAAAATAATCTTGCGACACTGCTCGCCGTGGAATCACAAATACATTGCTTAACTTCTGCCCTTGCACCTTCGCCCGTAAAAACTGACCAATACGAATTGCCGGGCGTTCAGCGGTAGATTTAAACGGTTGATCGATTTGTGCGACCACGTACAACATTCGTGTCGCCGAGTCGAACGCACCTTCACTGCGAACGATTTCACCACGCCATTGGTAAGTTCTGGCACCGAGTTCGCCTTCAAAAATTACGCTAGGACGCGGTGCTGTCGAATTGTCTGCCTCGGGCAGTGACAGATGGTCAAGATCACTTATTTTGATGGGCAGTCGAACTTCGACCGCATCCGTTGAATAGATTTCGGCAATCGCCTGAGACGGACTCACAACTTGTCCCAGGTCCACCATTTGACGCATCACTTTACCATCGAATGGTGCTTTTATTTCGGTACGCTCCAAGTCTAGCTTGGCTTTTGCCAGCCGGGCTTTGGCGGCTTCCAGTGCCGCTTTCGCCGCAGCGACTTGCGGCTCTCGCAAGGCAAGTGATCGAGCTGCCTCATTGTCCGGACGCACGTTCCATTCTTTTTCCGCCAATTCCGCCTGCGCCAACTCTTGCAAATATTTCACTTCAGCGTCGGCCACCGAAGAAGCCGCAATATCAACCTCAATTTTGTAGTTGCGATCGTCCAACTTCAAAAGCACATCGCCTTGCTTAAACGACGAACCAGCACGAATGTTAGGCGATACCTTTACCACGCGGCCACTGACATCAGAAACAAGCTGGGTTCGAGTGAGTGACTCTGCCGTTCCATAAGAATCAATCCAGACGTCATAATCGCGGGGTTCCAGGGCAGTGATTTCGACCGCGACGCTGGGGGCCGGTCGCGCGCCCCAGGTTCGCCCTTCAGGCTTGCTGGAAAACATAGCGAAAATAATAATCGAAGCAATAAGCAAAATGCCCAGAGTTACAAAAAAATGTATCACCCAGGGGGCTTTCTGGTCATAAACTGCTTTTTCCTGGTCATAACCCGTTTGTTCGTTGGAGTGCTCTGACATATGAAATTCTCTGGAAATACTAATGTGCTTAGGATAATAGAATCGGAACAGTGGTGCAGCCGAGTTTACATTTCATTACAAACTAGCATGACAAGCCGAAAACAGGATTGAATCGCGTTTCGAATTGCCGTAAACTTCGCCCTCGCTTAGAACAGATCATACGATGTTACCGCCTTTTCAGAGCAGATTCAGTGCAAAGTCAGTTAACATACGGTGTCTAGGCAAACGACCATTCAAACGGTTGGTTAGAAAATGGGCCCTTAGCTCAGTTGGTTAGAGCACCCGACTCATAATCGGTAGGTCCCCAGTTCAAGTCTGGGAGGGCCCACCATTTTCAGCCAGACTTACTTTCGACCCTAACTGCAATCGATCAAAGCGACACTTGAAGAAAACGTCTTTCAACCAGCGCAGCTTTCATCCTGCTCTTCTTAAAAGCCAGCTCTTAGTTTGAGCCAGATTTTTATCAAACAAAGTGACATCCAAGAGAACAACACTGTCCCTGCAAAAACCGACTGAATAACGAGAGCTCTGGCGAAGCGATTAGTGGCAATGAGGCGGTAATAACTATTTTAGTAACTCATCGAACAATTCAACATCCACCGACTCGCCCGCATCGACACCATTGCAGGCTTCATCCAAATGAATAAAACAATTCGCATTAACCATCGAGGTTAGAATACCCGACCCCTGTTTTCCGGTAGAGCGGACACACAGATGCCCTTCTGAATTGACCGAAACCAGACCGCGTTGCAATTCTTTTCTGCCGGGGTGTTTTTTCAAATCGTCCTGCAAGATGGCTTTCAACAATTTTGGTTCACTGTCTGACAAGCCCTGTAGTTTTTTTAACATAGGCACTGCCAGTTGATGCAAGGTGACCAGAGCCGAAACCGGATTGCCGGGTAATCCGATAAAATGAGCATTAGGAAGCACACCGTAGGCAAAGGGCTTGCCCGGTTTAATCGCAATTTTCCACAATTCGAGTTTTCCCAGCTCTTCGATTAACGGCTTTAAATAGTCGGCTTCTCCCACTGATACGCCACCGGATGTGATCACCACATCGGCCCACTCGTCGGCTTCAAGAAGGGCCCGACGAACCAGTGTGGGATCGTCCTTGATAACTCCCAAATCTCGAATTTCGACGTTCAATTTGGTCAATAACGAACAGCAGGTGTAACGATTACTGTCGTATATTTGCGATGCCTTTAAAGGCTGGCCGGGTTGCTGAATTTCATCCCCGGTAGAAAACATCGCCACCTTTATTTTTGGAAACACTGGCACTTCGGCTAAACCCAGAGACGCCAGCAAGCCAATATCGGCGGGCGACAACTTTTTGCCCGAATGCAGAACCGTTTGACCTTGCGAGATGTCATCTCCTGCCCGTCTAATGTTGTCGCCTACGGCCGGGGACGCTTGAAAATGAATCACTTCACCGAGCTCGGCAACTCCCTGTTGCGATGTTTTTTCTTGCATTACCACACAATTCGCACCATTTGGAACAACCGCACCGGTCATAATACGCACGCATTGTCCGGCCTCAATACGACCATCAAACGGTGTTCCCGCCATCGATTTACCGATCAGTTTTAAATACTCGCTTTCTTTTAAGTCTTCAGCACGAAGCGCATAGCCGTCCATTGCTGAGTTATCAAACCCAGGAACATTGATAGGAGAGGATATATTTTCAGCCAAAACGCGATCCAATGCGGCAAGTAGATCGAGCGATTCTGTTTTTTCCGGGCGACTGACTTTTTCCAGCAAACGACGTAACGCCGAGTTAAAGGACATGAGTTCGGGTTGAAAACAACTATTGTTCGACATTCGCCTTCTCTAGGTAAAAGATTCGTTAGCCTTGACGCACATTTCTAAATTTTTAACGGGTCAAATTGAATCGGTTCAAAGATCATACACTTAACAAGCATCGATCCTCAATTACTGTGACAGCTACCGCAATCTTGACTTGTAGTTTGCGCGTATTGTCTAGTTTCCCTGAGTTTAAACGTTTATTATGGAGCGAGATAAAATTGACCGTAAAATCAATAAATCGACCAGTAGAATAAGAATCTCGAGAAGCTATCGATTTGGTTTATTTACGAATACTTCCTACAATTAAACTAGAAGACTTTTGAGCCCTGCTACAATAATAATATGAATAAAACTCTTTTAAAAATCATACCATTACTGTTGTTAACGACGATTTCAATCAGCGTTACAGCACTCGACCCTGAAAAGAAGTTTGACCAATACGTTCTGGACGCCTGGTCAATCGAAAAAGGCTTGCCACAAATATCCGTCCACACCATCACTCAGGACCAAGATAACTACCTCTGGGTCGGTACCCAGGCAGGACTGGCCCGATTTGATGGCGTGCAGTTTAAAACCTTTAGCGCCGATAACACACCGGAACTTCATGGTAATTTTATACAAGACTTATTCACTGACTCAAAAGGTCAGTTGTGGATCGCGACTTACAAAGGCCTGACCAAATACTATCAGGGCACCTTTACAAAAATCAGCGCTCAAATTCGTGGCGAAGAACGACAAATCAATATCTCTGATATTACTGAAGATTTGTATGGTGACATCTGGGTTAGCGCCAACGAAGGAACCTTCAAGTTCAATGAAAATGTCTTGATGCAATACGAGTTAATACCCGAAGCCTCACACAGCATTCTGAGCATCGACGATAAAGTTTTTATCGGAACCGTAGGCAAGCTTTGGAGCGTGAATGGTGAAGCGACAAAAAGCGTAGCACTTCCGGCTCAATATCGTGATGCCATCATCAACGAAGTGTCTCTGTATAATCAACAACTTTGGCTTGGCACTAACAAAGGCTTGCTGACATACAATTTAGATACCGATGAGGTCACCGAATTTAAAACGGAAACCCCTCTGTTTCAGTATCCGATCGATTCGATGGGGCAGGATTCTGACAACAACCTCTGGGTCGGGACCATTATTGGTTTTTTCAGGATCCAGGACAACCAGGTCATCGAACACATCAAGAACACCAACCACCACCAATTTCAACAAATCCAAACCATTTACGAAGATCATGAAAAAAACCTATGGCTAGGTAGCTACCGAGATGGACTGGCTCGCGTCTGGAATGGCAGAACCTTACGTTTTAGTACCGAACAAGGTCTGAACGAACCTTTGGTCTGGAGTATTTTGCCATCAAAAACTGGCGATGGCATTTGGACCGGGACCAACCGAGGTCTGTCGTTTTTAGCCAACGGTCAGTTCGAACAAGTACTCGATGCGTCTGAATTGCCACACCCAACCGCTTATACGCTAATGGAAGAAGATGAGCAGTTATGGATCGGTACACGAAAAGGCCTAACGCGAGTGGTCAATGGCACCGTCCAACCGGTCGCTCATTCGGAAAAACTCTCGACTCTACAAATCAACAGCATCGCGCGAGACACCAGTAATCGACTATGGCTTGGGACATCGGACGGACTTTATGAGTATTCCGAAGAGGCATTGAAACTCATCACCACCAGCGATCAAAAATCCGTTTTCATACGACCCATTACCCAACTCGACGATGGCCGAATCTTGGTGGGAACTCAAAAGGGATTGTATCAGCTAGAAAACGATTCTATAGTGCCCATCGGACTTAATAACGGATTAAATCAGGAGATGGATGTCTCAGGT
>JBPEWV010000132.1:0-13187 GCA_052032335.1 Pleionea sp.
AGTCGGGAAAAACTGCTACTCGCCTGTTTCGAAGAGTATTGGGATAAGCGTCAAGGGTTACCCAAACACGTTGAAGACTTCCCGCAATGGCTTATCGACTTACTCAGTGGGGGATTTTCGATCCGCTCCCTCATCCGCTGTTTGAATGAGCTGGCATTGGACCCAAGCAATTCAGCGACTGAACAGCAACAATATCAAAGTCTCGCCAGCCAGATAAACTACCGTTGGCGTGGTGACAATGCCCCTCAAGCTCATGTCTTTCAGCACTGGTTGTTTGCGCTTTCGGCCCAGAAAGAACTAACCCAATTGACTTGCGGTCCTTTACTCCATCCCTACCCGGCCTCACTTCTTAGTAACAAAGCGTGATTTTGAGCATAGGACTGCGGTTTAAATCCTGCTATAGTTTCACGGTTCAGTTAAATCAAAACAGTTAAACGTTATAATAATCAAAGACTTGGGGATGAATCCATGAAGCATAAAATAATAACCCTGACCGCAGCAGTGACGCTTGCCCTGGCCGGGTGCGAAAAACAGGAAGAGAAAAAACCAACGACCGCCGAAACCGTAACCACAACAGCGGAAAAAGCGAGCGACAACAAAACCGAAGTCAAAGGTTATCAGCCCATTGATACCAGCCGTTTTAACATCTACGCCGACTTCACATTAACGGCCGACCTTTCACACCTATCTGATAATCAGAAAAAAATGATTTCAATGCTGATCGACGCCAGTAAAATTATGGATCAGTTGTTCTGGAAACAGGCGTTTGGCGACAAAGCTAAATTATTGACTAATATCGAGCACGAAGGCGCGCAAAACTTCGCCGACATCAATTACGGCCCCTGGGATCGGTTAGAAGGTGACAAACCTTTTCTATCCGGCTTCGACACTAAACCTTTAGGCGCGCAATTTTATCCGGCTGACATGGAAAAGGAAGAATACGAAGTCTGGCAACAACGCAATCAGGAGCTACTTACTCAAAATCCTGATTACGAGCTCTATACCATGGTCGAACGAGATCAAAACGGACGCCTGACTTTAGTACCTTACAATGAAAAATTTGAGCAGGAATTAAAACAAGCAGCCGATTTGCTGAAACAAGCTTCTAAACTCGCTGATAATAAAGATTTTGCCAACTACCTTTCGATGCGAGCCGACGCCCTCTTAACCAATAATTATCAACCATCCGATTTTGCCTGGATGGATATGAAAACCAATCCGATCGAAGTGGTTATTGGCCCAATCGAAACCTACGAAGATCAGTTATTCGGTTATCGTACGGCATTCGAATCCTACGTTTTAATCAAAGATCTTAAGTGGAGTGAACGACTGGCCAAATTCGCTGCCTTTTTGCCCGAATTACAAAAAGGACTGCCGGTCGATGAAAAGTACAAAACTGAAATGCCCGGAACCGATGCCGACCTGAATGCCTACGACGTGGTTTATTATGCCGGTCACAGCAACGCCGGTTCGAAAACAATTGCTATCAACTTGCCCAATGATGAACAAGTTCAACTGGCAAAAGGAACTCGGCGCCTGCAGCTGAAAAATGCCATGCGAGCAAAATTCGACAAAATTCTGGTTCCGATATCTAAGCAGTTGATTGCAGAAGATCAACAGCAATACATCACCTTTGATGCCTTTTTTGGTAACACCATGTTCCACGAAGTTGCCCACGGATTAGGTATTAAAAATACCATCAATGGTAAGGGAGTTGTTCGCACTGCTCTTAAAGAAACAGCGTCGGCGTTAGAAGAAGGCAAGGCCGATATTCTGGGGCTTTATATGGTGAAATCGCTGTTTGAAAAAGGCGAAATCACAGAAGGTAAGTTGATGGATAATTACGTTACCTTTCTTGCTGGCATTTTCCGCTCCGTTCGATTTGGCGCCTCTTCGGCACACGGAAAAGCCAACATGGTTCGGTTTAACTTTTTTAAAGAGAAAGGTGCTTTCAAAGTGGATGAAGAAAGCGGTCGCTACAGCGTCGACTTTGAGAAAATGACCGAAGCAATGAATGACCTGTCGAATCTGCTGTTAACACTTCAAGGAAACGGCGACTATGAAGGTGCTAAAAAGCTTCTTGAAACTAAAGGTGTAATTACTGATGAACTTCAGGCAGAACTGGATAAGTTAACCGAAGCCAATATTCCGGTTGATATTGTCTTTACACAGGGAAAAGAGGTTCTAGGACTCCAATAAAACAGCAACAAAGCGATCAACGGCACCTTTCGGGTGCCGTTATTTTGGCCAGAAAACTCTCCCTTAAATATCAAGACTCAGGAATTGTTTGGTTCACTGGTTACCCAAATCCCCCCTAGATTCAAACATTCACATTCAATCACTCTTTCAAACCATCAGTAAGTGTCATCAATCGCCAAATAATACTGGATTAATGTTTAATCAATCGGTAACATTATATCGCTATATTGCATCGCAGCATTTATAAATAATCCGATCAAGGGTGACCCATGAATCTAAAAGATAAAGTTGTTGTTGTGACGGGTGCCGCTCAGGGGCTTGGCAAATCCATTGCTCTTTCGCTGGCCGAAGAAGGCGCTAACCTTGCACTGGTCGATATTAATACCGAGGCATTAGAACAAGCTAAACGTGATTTTCATGGTGTTCAAGGCAAAATCGCGTGTTTCACCTGCAATATAGCCGACGAACAACAAGTTATTGAGTTATTCGACTCGATTGACAATGAACTTGGTTCCATCGACGGATTGGTCAACAACGCCGGCATTTTGCGCGACGGGCTACTGGTAAAAGCAAAAGATGGCGAAGTGGTCGACACGTTAAGCCTGACCGCATGGCAACAAGTGATTGACGTCAATTTAACCGGAGTATTTCTTTGCGGGCGCGAAGCAGCAAAGCATATGGTTGCCCACCAGCGTCAGGGGGTCATCGTCAATATTTCATCGATTTCACGTAACGGTAACGTTGGTCAGAGCAATTATGCAGCCGCAAAAGCCGGTGTCGCAGCCCTGACCACCACCTGGGCGAAAGAGCTGGCACGCTACGGCATTCGCTCAGCAGCCATTGCACCGGGCTTTATTGAAACCGAAATGACTCAATCGATTAAACCAGAAATTCTGGAAAAAATTAAAGGCACCATACCATTGAAAGAGATGGGAACCCCAGATAACATTGCGCAAACCGTGAAATTTATCTTCAATAACGATTACATAAGTGGTCGAGTTATTGAGGTCGATGGCGCCCTCAGACTCTGACACCGGTTACAAAACGTAACTATTTCAGCTTGCCATAAAACTGCCTTTCATGCTTGAATACGCTCAAGGATGAAACCAAGCAAAAGCGGAAGGTAGCCATGGCCATAATTATATTAATTGCCTGTATTTTGATGTTCTTACTGGGTATGTTTTAAAAGTGTTTGTTATTCCACAAGCCCTTTTACATCATCAAGCCCTTTTCAACATGTTAGCCTGAGTACTTATCAACCCACTGCTTCAATTGAAAAACATACATAAACCAGGTTAAACCAATTGCCATGGTTTTATTGGTGGTGTCCGCGCGCTGACCCTGCAATTGATAGCGCCATTCATTCGCCCGCTCAATGTCAGAAAAAAAACGTTCATACAAGGTTTCACAAACGTCTTGATTTTGTAACTCCTGCGGGATCCATTTGTTTTCATAGGCAAAATTAACCGAAGATTTTAAATCAGAAAACCGGTCACCCAACTCCCGCAACAGCATGTCTTTCACATATCCTGCAAACTCCGTCTTCAACAACGGGAACTCATCTGGAACCACGGCATTTTCCTGCACTGCCCCTTCCGCATCAGTCGTATCCACCACCTCTTCGACATTCTCAACAGCGGTAGCATGAATTTCGTCGCCGTATTTCTTTTCCATTTCAGCGATAAGCTCCAGTTCACCTTCAGTGAGCTTGCTAAAATCACCGCCCAACTGGCTCATTCGCTGACTTAACTGTTCGAATTTCTTTAAATCTTCGTCTGAAAGAAGTGATTTTAAACGATCGAGATGGTTTTCTAGTGACATAATTGACGGTTACTCTATTGCAGTTAAATTGCTGAAATCTGAAGACCTTTATCAACAAATTCTTGTAGATCGATGCCAAATGCCCGATTCGGAACTGCTTTGACTATACGGTATGTATGGGCAGTTGCGTCTAAATCAAGCTTGGACAGATCAATTAATCGCTCTCGTAACCGACGTTTTTTTAGTTCATCGAGTATCAATAGTACTTTGGGACGAAGTTTGTACCTTGGATTAGTTGCCGTGACGATACCGACTTCACCGTTTTCCATCTCGACTATGGAACCGGGTGGATAGATGCCACGCCACTCAATAAACTTGGTTACCATTTTGCTATCGTAATGCGTGTCTCGCCCTTGCATCAGGATTTTATAAGCGTCCATCACGGCGCGTGACTGGTCATAACAACGGTCTGAGGTGATCGCATCAAAGGTATCTACAATGGACACTAATTTGGAAAAGGTCGAGATTTGATGTGCTTTAAGGCCTCTCGGATAACCCTCGCCACTTAATCGTTCGTGGTGAGTATAGGCAACATCAACGGTGGATGGCAAAACATCTTTTTTGCTGATTAAAATCTCGTGCCCTTTTTGAGCGTGACTGCGCATAATAGCCATCTCTTCGTCCGTTAAACGGCCCGGCTTATTTAGAATTTCACTCGGAACCTTAACTTTACCAATGTCGTGCAACATTCCGGCGACGCCAATGTCTTCTAACTCACTTTGTGAGAACCCCATATACCGGGCAAAAGCGATGGACAAAATACCAACATTCAAACAATGCTCTGCCGTGTATTCGTCCTTATTTTTAATCAGCGTCATCATCAACATGGCGCTTTCGTTTCGAATAATACTTTGTACGCAGTCTTTAACGTGTTTTTTAACCGCAGCTATCTCGAAGTCTTCGCCAAGCATTACGCGATCGAGTATTCCTTTAACCAAGTTTTTCGATTTTTTGAAGGTCTTTGCCGCAGGCACAATTTCTTCTTGCAGGCTACGCGAATCAAGCTCTTCCTGGTATTTTTGCTTTAATGTTGGCGAGGCTGTGGAACGAGCACGAAAACGCTTGTAGAGTTCTTCATTAGGAAAGTCGACATACACAAAGTCACACTGTTCTTTGACCGAGGCTAAATCGCCATCATCTTCCAAAGTGAATCCTTGTAAAAGGAAGTTGGTCTCGCCCCAGTCTCTGTCGAGATCCGAGATGAACATCCCAACTTCCAGTTGATCAGAGAATACTTTAACTCGCTTATAATGAGACACTCTTTACTTACCTTTTGCCCCGAATCCTTTGTTGCGATATAAGTGAAGAATAGTCAATTTTAGCCGATATTGCACGAAAAATTGCTATTGCTGCGCGTTTAGTAACGCATCTATCAGCGACGATAAAACCGGTCTTACCGCATCCGCTTTAACATGATCGAACTCCAATGTTGACTCGTTCATGTAAGTCGCTTGCGAAAGCTCTAACTGCAGAGTCGATACATTCGATTCCACGTTCGCATAACTGCGCGTAATATACCCGCCTTTAAATCGACCATTAATTATTTTAGAGTAAGTTTTTGTGTCAAAATTATCAACAACTCTGGCAATCGACTCACTACAAGTCACACCGCCGTTAGTACCAAAGTTAAAATCGGGTAACTGCCCTTCAAAAAAGCGTGGCACACGCGAAGCTATCGAGTGAGCTTCGAATAACAGAACTTTGCCGAATTTAGCTTTCATTGCTTCAATGCCCCGCGCCAATTGTTGATGATAAGGCTCCCAGTACAAACGCTTTCGACGCTCTATTTCAGATTGAGTGGGCGTTTGTCCCGCCTGATACATGGGCTCAAAATCAAACATGGAGGTGGGACAAAGTTCGGTATTGTTCGCTCCGGGGTAAAGCACCTCTCCGTTTCCAGGGCGATTAAGATCAATCACGTATCGAGAATACAACGGATTGATCAGATAACAACCGCGTTCTAAAACGAAGCTGTACAGAAGGCGTAAGTACCAGTCTGTGTCTGCAACCTTGAGTGCCCTTGGATTCATGGTTTTGGCGATGTCTTTAGGAATGCAGGTTCCGTTATGAGGCATGCTGATTAAAACTGGGACCTCACCCTCAATCCACTCGAAATTCGCCTGTTCAAAAATTTCATCGGACTCAAAACTTAGCTTGTCGGGCATAAGTACTTTTTGCTTTGCTTCGGCAGTCGACAGAATAAACTCCGAGTAATGGTGCTGCACTTGCTCCCGACTCAGCTGCGCTTCTTCATTGAAAAATAAATGTTCTACATCTTGCCAGCACTTTTTTAATGGGTGCTTTATCAGAATATCAGCAACCAGACGATAGTAGGCGTAAGTTAGAGTCGCATGATATTTCTCTGTTGCCCCCAACGAATGCGCGTAGGTTTTTATAGTGTTTTGTGTTTGCTTTAATCCGGCGTCGAAACCGAGCGACCAGAAATAAATACAGGCCAGACGAATATGCGATCGATGTGAAAACTCACTTGCGGGAAGTTCGCAGCTTTCCACGGCTCTAACAAAGGCTCTATCCGACTCAAATTGGTAATTTTGCATAATTCAAGGATTCTCATTGCTTCACTGGGCGCTATTTTATACCATCATGAGCACGAATTCTTGTCTATACAATTGAAGTGCCTCTTATGCAGAAATCAGAATCTCGCTACATCAAGGTAAAACGTCACATTATGGATGGCATTAAAAACGGTCAGTGGCAACCTGGCCAGCAAGTGCCTTCAGAAAATGAACTGGTAAAACTGTGCCAGGTCAGTCGAATGACTGCGAGGCGTGCGCTTGAAGAACTGGATTCTGAAGGAATTTTATATCGAGTTCGTGGCAAAGGCTCCTTTGTTGCCGAAGAAAAACATCAAAGCTCACTGCTCGAAATTAAGAATATCAAAACCGAAATCACCAGTCAGGGCCACAAACACCGAGCTTCGCTGGTTGAAATGAGTGAAATTCCGGCCACAGTAGAGATGGCAGAGCTGTTTAAACTGCCTCAAGGCAGCAATCTATTCCATTCGATCATTGTTCATTTTCAAAACCATGAACCAATCCAGGTCGAAGAACGATTTATTAATCCGCTGATTGCCAAAGAGTATTTAAAGCAAGATTTTAAATCCATCACACCGAATGAGTATTTAACTCAAATTGCACCGGTCACCGAAGCAGAACACATTATTGAAGCCATTGTCCCGGAAAAGCAGTATTACAATCTGTTGAACCTGGAACCTGACGAAGCAGTGTTGTTGTTAACCCGGATTACCTGGAGTTTTGACACTGCTGTTAGCTACGCTAAATTGTATCATCCCGGTAAACGTTATCGATTAGGCAGTCGATTTACCCCGAAAGCCTGAACAAACTCGCTTTATACAACTGCTCCACCAAGGCCTTACTGGCTCAATTGGAGCAGTAAGTTGTAGCTGTATACAAGAAGTCATTTGGCGTTAAGTCATTGCGTAATAAGGTCTTTTTCTTGTATATACAACGCATTTTTCAGTATACTTTCAAGTATTATCAATCTTTATTAATAAGGTCTGACTATGACTGATAATCGAACCGATCATACTCGCGAGATACGCGCCCCCCAAGGAACTCAGTTAACGACGAAAAGCTGGCTCACCGAAGCACCACTTCGAATGCTGATGAATAACTTGGACCCGGATGTAGCAGAACACCCGCAAAGTCTGGTGGTGTATGGGGGTATCGGTCGAGCAGCTCGTAACTGGGCGTGTTTTGATAAAATTGTTGAGTCCTTACAAAATCTCGAAGCCGATGAAACGCTGCTGGTTCAATCGGGCAAACCAGTGGGAGTGTTTAAAACCCACAAAGACGCCCCCCGAGTACTGATTGCAAACTCCAATCTGGTGCCTGAATGGGCCAACTGGGATCACTTCAATGAGCTGGATAAAAAAGGCCTGATGATGTACGGCCAAATGACCGCTGGCTCCTGGATTTATATTGGCAGTCAAGGCATCGTGCAGGGTACTTACGAGACCTTTGTTGAAGCCGGTCGGCAACATTTTAACGGCAACACTAAAAGTAAGTGGATTTTAACCGGCGGTTTAGGTGGCATGGGTGGCGCTCAGCCACTGGCGGCGACCATGGCAGGTTATTGCATGATCGCGGTCGAGTGCGATGAAACACGAATCGATTTTCGACTTCGCACCGGTTACGTCGACAAAAAAGCAACCTCCATCGACGAAGCAATGACGCTCCTTAATGAAGCGCTAGAAAAAGAAGAAGCCATTTCCATCGGCTTATTAGGTAACGCTGCAGAAATATTTCCCGAAATGGAAAAGCGCGGGATCAAACCCGATCTGGTGACCGACCAGACTTCGGCTCACGATCCAGTCAACGGCTATTTACCGCTAGGCTGGACGGTAAAACAATGGCGAGAAGAAGCCCAGACAAACCCTAAAACAGTGGCTGCCGAAGCCCGAAAGTCGATGGCTCTCCAAGTCGAAGCAATGGTGAAGTTTTGTCACGCAGGCATCCCAACCGTCGATTATGGCAATAACATACGACAGCAAGCTTTTGATGAAGGTTTAAAAACTGCATTTGATTTTCCCGGATTTGTGCCTGCTTACATTCGCCCTCTTTTTTGTCGCGGTATTGGACCGTTTCGCTGGGCAGCCTTGTCGGGCGATCCCGAAGATATTTACAAAACTGACCAAAAAGTTAAAGAGATTATTGCTGACGATCCGCACTTACACAATTGGCTCGATATGGCTAAAGAACGCATCAGTTTTCAGGGCTTGCCAGCCCGAATCTGTTGGGTTGGGCTTGGATTGCGGCACAAGCTTGGACTGGCATTCAATGAAATGGTCAGAAATGGTGAGCTAAAAGCCCCCGTCGTTATCGGACGCGACCATTTAGACTCGGGTTCTGTTGCCAGTCCAAATCGGGAAACAGAAAGTATGAAAGACGGCTCTGATGCCGTTTCAGACTGGCCATTACTGAATGCCATGCTCAATGTTGCCAGTGGGGCAACCTGGGTATCATTGCATCATGGCGGCGGTGTGGGCATGGGTTACTCTCAACATTCAGGCATAGTCATTTGTTGTGATGGAACCGAAGAAGCCGACAAACGAATTGAACGTGTGTTGTGGAATGATCCTGCAACTGGCGTGATGCGTCATGCCGATGCAGGTTATGAGATTGCCAAACAATGCGCCAAAGACAACGGTTTAAATTTGCCGATGATTAACGATTAAGGTACGGCGAAATGAAAACAATAAAGATTATTCCAGGTCAGTTAACACTGAACGATTTACGTGTGATTTTTGAACAACGAGTCAAACTTGAACTGTGCGACTCTGCGATAGAAAAAATTGATCAGTCGGCACAAACGGTACAGAACTGTATCGATAAAAACCAGACGGTTTATGGCATCAACACTGGCTTTGGTTTGTTGGCTCAAACACGCATACCCAATGATAAGTTAACGGACTTGCAAAAATCACTGGTGCTTTCTCATGCAGCAGGAGTCGGCAAGTCACTGGATGATGCAACCACTCGGCTATTAATGGCATTGAAGATTAACAGTTTGGCACAAGGCCATTCTGGCATTCAGATTTCTACTTTGAATCGACTGATTGAATTATTTAATCGTGATGCTTTACCGGAGATACCTGAAAAGGGATCGGTGGGTGCTTCTGGCGATCTTGCGCCGCTGGCTCACATGAGCGCAGTGCTTTTGGGAGAAGGAAAAATCCGTATCGAGCAAAAAGCGTTACCCGCGAAAGAAGCATTAAGTAAACTGGATCTGGAGCCAATCGAACTTGCTCCCAAAGAAGGCTTGGCGCTACTCAATGGCACTCAGGCGTCAACCGCACTGGCGTTAAAAGGCCTGTTTTTAGCTGAAAATAATTTCTCTGCAGCACTTTGTGCCGGCGGGTTAAGTGTCGATGCACTGATGGGCAGCACCACACCCTTTGATCATCGAATCCACAAGGTTCGTGGCCACCAGGGACAAATTGATACGGCAAAAATCTATCGCGACCTATTAGCCGGAAGTGAAATCAATAAATCACATGAAGATTGCAACAAGGTACAAGATCCGTACTCACTGCGTTGCCAACCGCAAGTAATGGGAGCGTGTCTGGATCAACTTCGATACGCAGCCAAAACTCTATTGATCGAATCCAACGCGGTTTCTGATAATCCTCTGGTGTTTGCCGATGACGAAGATATCTTGTCGGGTGGCAACTTTCACGCTGAGCCTGTGGCACTTGCTGCCGACGCTATTGCCGTCGCCATCGCCGAAGTCGGTTCCATCGCAGAAAGAAGAATTGCCATATTCGTCGATAAAAACATGAGTGGACTGCCAGCCTTTTTGGTTGAAGACAGCGGCGTTAACTCCGGATTCATGATTGCTCAGGTAACAGCAGCCGCACTGGCGAGTGAGAACAAAACCTTTGCCCACCCAGCCTCCGTCGACAGTTTACCGACCTCTGCCAATCAAGAAGATCACGTTAGCATGGCAACCTTTGCCGCACGCCGACTAACGGATATGAATGAGAATGTCGCTGGGATTTTATCTGTTGAATTGTTGTGCGCCGCGCAAGGCATAGATTTTCGACAACCACTTAAAACGTCACGCAACTTGCAGCCGGTTTATCAGCTTGTTCGCAAGCATGTGACCCATTATGACAAAGATCGTTACATGTCCGATGACATGACTGTGATTCAGTCAAAAATTCTGGACGGTTCTTTCCGAGCCTTTGTGCCATCGGTGATCTAGCTCATTGGCAGAAAAAGACCACGTTTTTTTCTGCCAATCTTTCAATATCAATTCGTTATAAATTAATACTCTTTTAATTCAATTTTATAAAATCGAATTATCTACGGACACGGCCAATCAGTCTAAACTATTGTTTTTATTAACTTATATACTTCGCAATCGAATAAATTGACTTTCTCTCATTTGAACTATACTGATTAAGGGTTAACCAATTTCATGCATCTCTTACCTTGTCAGTTCTTGACACTTTGTGATGAATGGAAGGTTTCCCAGTCTTGGTTGTTACATTTATTTATTCCATTCTGTTATGGTATGCCCGGTTCCCCGCCGGGCTTTTTTATTGACTTGTCCTAACAAAGACTTAAACTCACTTCATGAACAAACTACCTGCTTTCCGATTTTATTTTTTTAACCGATGAGTTTCGGACGGCACTCGTATAATCAAAAAACCTCCGCTTCAGGAGGTTTTTTTATGGAATAAATGAAATGTTATCAAACACCGAATTGAATCAACTGAGAGAAACCATTGATCACCTCGATTTGGAATTGTTGACCTTGTTATCAAAACGATCAGAAATTTGTGACCAAATAGGACGCCACAAGATTGAAAGCGGTACTGTTACCCGTGACCTTGAGCGCGAAACTGTTTTATTGGCTGAAAAAATCGATCACGGAAAACAACTCGGTCTCAGTACGCAGTATGTGAAACATTTGTTTGAACTCATCATTGAGCATTCGGTTAAAAAGCAATACCAAATGAAAATGCAGTCAACCCAATCGGAAAATCCACGCGTAGCTTTTCTCGGAGACAGAGGGTCGTACAGTCATCAAGCTCTTGAGAAATATTTTTCTTTAACCGGTCAAACTCCCACACCGGTAGCTTACAAATCGTTCCGTGACATTGTTAAATCAGTACAGGATGATGAAATGGACATCGGTGTTCTGCCTATCGAAAATACGACATCCGGCTCCATTCTGGAAGTTTACGATATGCTTCAGGGCTCTGGCATTCATATTATTGGTGAAGAGATTCTACCCATCAATCATTGCCTGGTCGGTCAATCTGAATCTGTAACTTCCATTAAGCGAGTACTTGGTCATCCCCAGGCAATCACTCAGTGCAACGAATTGATACATCAAAATCCACACTGGACCATTGAATATTGTGCTAGTAGCGCCGATGCACTGGAACAAGTGATAAAAGAAAACGATGATTCGGTCGTCGCTATAGCGAATGACTACGCTGCGGCTATCTATAACTTATCAGTAATCAAAAAAAACACCGCAAATAACAGAAACAACTTTACTCGCTTTATCTTTATCAGCAAAGCGGCCGATCCGATTCCGCTAGAAATTCCGTGCAAAATATCCATAGTCTTTGCAACACATCAAGATGCTGGAGCACTGGCGACGATTCTGAATATCTTTAAATCCAACGACATTGTTTTGACCAAACTGCAATCTCGACCGATCCCGGAAAAACCCTGGGAAGAATTATTTTATGCCGACCTCGAAGGTCATCTCGAATCTTCTCACGTTCAACAAGGTTTAAGACTTGCTGAACCGCATTGTCAGTTTTTAAAAGTTCTGGGCCATTATCCCAATTGCCAGCTGGAAAAGGCTAATAGTCAGTACAATGCTAGATCCTAGTAGCGAAAAACGTGAAGCTCTAACTTCCAGCGCAATGCCGCAAGCCGAACCAATAAGGTAACCACCCCGCCACTGATCATCGCAATTTCAGAGGTTGCCCCTAGATTAATCAGTTGGGTGTAAAGCAAGGCGCCAATGATGCAAGCTGTGGCATACAGCGGACCTTTCAACAGCATCGGCACTTCGCGAGCTAAAACATCTCGAATAACTCCACCAAAACACCCTGTCAAAACGGCCATTACGATGACGGTTAAATCAGGAATACCGAGCGCTTGCGCTTTTTGAGCGCCCATCATGGCAAACAGTGCAAGACCAAACGCATCGGCAACTTGCAATGCTGAATGAGGAAACTGCTTACGCCAATTTAACCAGACGATGGTTAATCCGGCAGCGATGATAATCGCAATAAAATAACTGGTATCAGTTACCCAAAACACCGGAACATCCAGAATCATATCGCGTAATGTACCACCTCCGATCGCTGTCACCGAAGCTAAAACAATAACGCCTAATCCATCCATTGACTTCTCGTGAGCGATAAGTGTGCCAGAAATCGCAAAAACAGCGACCCCCAATAAGTCATATAGGTGTATTAAATTATTCATCAGACGATTCGCCCACTGATATTGGATCCAGTTTTTTTGTCGTACAAACGCAAAAAAGGCTTACCCTTTCGGATAAGCCTTTTCTTAAATTAAATGCCTGGCGATGACCTACTCTCACATGGGGAGACCCCACACTACCATCGGCGCTGAACGTTTTCACTTCTG
>JBPEWV010000133.1:0-3770 GCA_052032335.1 Pleionea sp.
AGTTCTTCGCGGCTCCACCGAATTTTTTCGCCAATACAGTACACATTGCCGCAGTCAACGTGGTTTTACCGTGGTCAACGTGTCCAATGGTACCCACGTTTACGTGGGGTTTCGTACGTTCGAATTTTTCCTTAGACATGAGAAGCCTCCCAAAGCGTCTAGAAGATATTGTGGTTAATAAAAAGTTTCTTAAGCACTCGGGAAAGCCTTAAAAAGCCGAAACCCGACAGCGATAAACTGTGGTGCTGATAGGCAGATTTGAACTGCCGACCTCACCCTTACCAAGGGTGCGCTCTACCAACTGAGCTATATCAGCATCATACGAAGTACTGGAGCGGGTAGCGGGAATCGAACCCGCATCATCAGCTTGGAAGGCTGAGGTTCTACCGTTGAACTATACCCGCACATGCCGAAAATCGGCTCAGTAGAAACTGGTGGAGGGGGCTGGATTCGAACCAGCGAAGCTTTCGCGTCAGATTTACAGTCTGATCCCTTTGGCCGCTCGGGAACCCCTCCGAACATTTTTTCTTCGCAAACCATGGTCTGCGAAAAGAGCCGCGATGATGCCAACTTGGCCACAAAATTGCAAGTTTTTTGTGTTTTATCAGCTCTTTAGTCAAAAACGGGCTACCCTTGTAGCCCATCTTTATTGAATTTGGTGCCGGCTGCCGGAATCGAACTGGCGACCTACTGATTACAAGTCAGTTGCTCTACCAACTGAGCTAAGCCGGCGACACTCAAACAGGTATCCCCTGAAAAGTGAGGCGCAATTTTAGCGACATGATCCTCAAATGGCAATGCTTTGATCATATTTTTTTTCGATATTTCAGTAGACTGGCCAACAATCCCTCAAATATCAGGTTTGGCCGGTATTGAAGGGAGATATTTTGTTCCAAAAGCGCGTTTTCTAACACCGGGAAGCAACGCACTGCGTCACCTCCGGTAAGCACAATCGAGTCAATTCTATGCGCGGCGCGCATTACGTGTATTTGATGTGACAAAAACCCAATGGTTTGTGCCATCAAACCATGATTGACGCACTCAAAGGTGTCTGTACCCGGCGTAATACCCCATTCGGCTTGCTGCTTTGTCCAGACATTTTCTGTGCTTTGAAGCAAGGTCTTCAGTTGGCTTTGCAATCCAGGTACGATAAATCCGCCGATATGCTGTCCCTGATCAGTCACCACGTCGACAGTTATCGCAGTTCCCAGGTCAACAACCATAATGCCTCGGCCTTCAAATGCGCCAATCATCGCCAACCAGCGATCGATCCCCATATTAGATGGCGTTTTATATGCGTTGCATAATTGGTTGAAATTCGATTCTGTTTTAGCAACAAAAAGCGTCTGTTTGAGACGTTCTGGGCAACTATCGAGTAGTCTGTTGAGAATTGAGCGCCTCACGCAAGCAATCGCCAGTGTGGTATCGAAAGGGTCTTGTTCGATATTCGACGACACTTCCTGCCAGAAAAGGTGCAGTTCGGTCTTTCGATGATCAAAATAGTGAACTTTTTCTTCTTCAATAGAAGACCCGGCCTCTACAACCAACGTCCACTTAATAAAACTGTTGCCGATATCGAGTAATAAGATCACGTTAATTCCCGCAAACTCAGCTCACCGCCGTTATAACGCTCAAGCTTGTTGTCACGTTGAACAAGAACAGCCCCTTCATCATCAATTCCTCGGTACACCCCTTCGACCACTGTTTTTCCCGCAATCAATCTAACAGGCTTATCCATAAATTCATCGTACTGTTTCCAGCTTTCATTAAACACCTCAAAGCCGTTTTCACTAAAATGGGTCATTGCGCCAGTAATGGCCTCCAGCAAACTCGCGATCACGGTTTCCCGAATTAGCCCAGGTTGACAAAATGGGGCCAGATTACACCAACTTTGCTCGATCGGCTGGCTCTCCGGCATATTCCAGTTAATACCCACTCCCACCACTATATCGGTTGAGCACTGATTATGGGAAGCAAGTTCCACCAGAATGCCGCCTACTTTTTTACTTTCAATTCTTAAGTCATTAGGCCACTTTAACCGGATTCCATGGGCACCTAAAGAATCGAAGCAGTTCGCTATGGCACAACCGATTGCCAAGCTGAAACCAGAAAGACGATCCGGCGGAATGGGCAACGATTGTCTGACCGATAAATAAATGTTCTTTGCAAATGGCGAATGCCACACCCGACCTAACCGACCGCGTCCAAGCGATTGAAATTCGGCCGAGCAAACTTGCAGCTCCTGAATATCGACTTTTGATAATAAAAACTGATTGGTCGAAGCGATACTGGTAAAAAAGTGCAGGTTTTCTTTTTTAACCAGATGCTTTATGCGTTCATACAAGCGCTCAACACGTATTAGATCGAGCCCCCCGGGAATGCGGTAACCCTTTCCTTTTACACTGTATATGTCAGCGCCCAGAGTTTTCAACTTTTCGATATATTTCCAAACGGAGGTACGTGAAACGCTCAGTTCCTTAGCGAGCTTTTCACCAGAATGAAATTCACCATCACTTAACAAGAGCAAAACTTTTTCGACGCTCATTATTGAAAACTCGAATTGTCTAAAACGCGCACTTCACGCTCCAGCTTAATTCCGTAAGCGGAATTTACCTCATCCATGACCATTTGAGACAATTGATAGATGTCTTCCCCCGTCGCGCGGCCATAATTTACTAACACCAAAGCCTGATGTTTATGAATACCCGCGTCTCCATTACGATACCCCTTTAATCCTAAATTATCGATCAACCAACCCGCCGCAACTTTAATCTGTTCTCCTTGCTCAAACCCAACAATATTCGGAAAACGCTTTTTTAAAGATTCGAACTCGAATCTTGTTACTATAGGGTTCTTAAAAAAACTCCCGGCATTACCGAGTAAATCAGGATCAGGTAATTTTTCTTGCCGCGTTTTAATTACCATATTAGCAACATCCACAGGAGACAGTTCAACCGAATCTTGCTTGAGTTTATTCAGTGGTCTGTAAGACAGTATCGGTGAAAATTGTTTATCCAACTTTAACGTTACTGATGAAATAAGATAACGTCCCAGCTTACGTTTAAAAAGACTGTCTCGATAGCCAAACTGGCAAGCATCAAGATTGAAGTGCAACTCTTTGGCATCTCGTAAGTCGTAAGCCTTTACTTCAACCAAACGATCTTTTAGCTCGACACCATAGGCACCAATATTTTGGATTGGCGCGGCCCCTACTTCTCCTGGGATTAATGAAAGATTTTCTAGCCCGCTGTATCCATCATTTAAGGTTTTCATCACCAGCCGATGCCAGTTCTCTGATGCATTTGCGGTGACCAAAACATGCTTTTCAGTCTCAGAATGATAGTTGATGCCAAACATATCGGTTTTCAAAACCGTGCAATTTAGGTGCTCTCTAAATAATAAATTTGAACCACCTCCTAATATTAAATACGGTTTTTCAATGATCGTCTGTATATCTTTTAAATTAGACAAATCAGAAATGTTAATCAGGCGGTCTGCGGATGCTTTTATGCCAAAGGAATTATTTGTAGAAAGGTCGGCAACTTCATATCTGGCCACTGTCGGCGCTCCGGAAGAATAAAAGTTAAATTCAAAAGCTAATCAAGCGACAGCTCATTAGATACTGCTCAAGAGTAATTTATTCACTGACCAAACGCAAAAAAGGCTTACCCTTTCGGATAAGCCTTTTCTTAAATTAAATGCCTGGCGATGACCTACTCTCACATGGGGAGACCCCACACTACCATCGGCGCTGAACGTTTTCACTTCTG
>JBPEWV010000134.1:0-9005 GCA_052032335.1 Pleionea sp.
AGTGGAACCGAATGCAACGATAATCGTACAAACACTCGCGTTCATCGCGTTTGTTTGGTTCACAATGAAATTCGTTTGGCCTTTGCTTGAAACAGCAATCACTGAACGCCAAAACAAAATCGCAGAAGGCTTGGCGGCCTCTGAGAAAGGCGCTCATGATCTTGAATTAGCAAAAGAAGCTGCTGCAAAGCAGTTGAAAGAAGCAAAGTCTGAAGCTGCTGAACTGATCGATCAGGCGAAAAAGCGCCACAGCGAAATCGTCGACTCTGCCAAAGATGACGCCCGTGAAGAAGCGGACAAAATCATCAAAGGCGCGCGAGCTGAGATCGAACAAGAAATGAATCGAGCACGTGAACAACTGCGTGCACAACTGGCGACCCTGGCGGTGGCTGGTGCCGAGAAAATTCTTGAACGTAACATTGACGCAGCAGCTCAAAACGACATTGTTGAAAAGCTGGTCGCAGAACTTTAATAAGGGTGGACCATGGCTGAATTTACCACAGTAGCTAGACCTTATGCCAAAGCGGCATTTGAGCATGCTATGGCGGAAAATGCGTTAACCAATTGGTCAGATATGATTGGTTTTGCAGCCGCAGTTGTGGCCGATGATCAAATGCAACAGCTACTAACCAGCCCGCATTTGACTACCGAGCAACAGCGAGATGCCATGCTAAAGGTTTGCGAAGGCAAACTGGATGCTCAAGGACAGAACTTTGTTAAGTTGTTGTCCGCGAATAACCGCTTATTGGCGTTGCCACAAATTGCAGAATTGTTTGAGCATCTGAAAGCCGAGTTTGAAAAAACCGTTGATGCTCATGTAACCTCTGCGGCTGAACTGACAGCTGAGCAACAAGATAAGTTAAAACAGAAGCTGGCTTCTAAGTTAGGGCGACAGGTCAACATCGACGTAACCGTTGATAGCGATTTACTGGGTGGCCTGGTCATCGAAGCTGAAGATATGGTCATTGATGGTTCGGTACGCGGTAAGCTTGCCAAACTGTCAGAGACGCTGAAAGTATAAAAGGAATCCAGAGCATGAGTATGCAACTGAATCCATCTGAAATTAGCGAGTTAATCAAACAACGGATCAATGAATTTGAAGTTGTTTCAGAAGCTCGTAATGAAGGCACTATCGTCAGCGTTTCTGACGGTATCTTAAAAATTCATGGTCTCGCCGACGCCATGCAAGGTGAAATGATTGAGCTTCCAGGCGGAGCTTATGGTCTTGCATTGAACTTGGAAAGAGACTCGGTCGGTGCGGTTGTACTGGGCGACTATTCAGGAATTGTTGAAGGCCAAAAAGCAAAATGTACCGGCCGTATTCTTGAAGTACCAACGGGCGAATGCATGTTGGGTCGTGTTGTCGACGCATTGGGTAATCCAATTGACGGTAAAGGTCCTATCGAAGGTGCGACTAATTCTCCTGTAGAGAAAGTTGCTCCGGGCGTTATCTCTCGTCAATCGGTTGACCAACCGGTACAAACCGGTATCAAATCAATCGACGCAATGATTCCTGTTGGTCGTGGTCAGCGTGAGTTGATCATCGGTGACCGTCAGACGGGTAAAACTGCAATCGCGGTCGATGCCATCATCAACCAAAAAGGCACTGGTGTTAAGTGTGTTTACGTTGCTGTTGGTCAGAAAGCGTCTACTATTTCATCGATTGTTCGCAAACTGGAAGAGCACGGTGCCATGGAGCACACGGTGGTTGTTGCTGCTGGCGCTTCTGATGCGGCCGCACTTCAATACATTGCGCCATTTGCTGGTTGTTCCATGGGTGAATACTTCCGTGACCGCGGTGAAGACGCATTAATCGTTTATGATGATTTAACCAAGCAGGCTTGGGCTTATCGTCAAATTTCATTGTTGTTACGTCGTCCTCCGGGTCGTGAAGCTTATCCTGGTGACGTATTCTACTTGCACTCTCGTCTATTGGAGCGTGCAGCTCGAATTAACGCCGATCACGTTGAGAAAATCACCAACGGTGAAGTAAAAGGTAAAACCGGTTCTTTGACTGCATTACCGATTATCGAAACACAAGCGGGTGACGTATCTGCGTTCGTACCCACCAACGTTATTTCGATTACCGACGGCCAGATTTTCCTCGAAACCGACCTGTTCAACTCTGGTATCCGCCCTGCGGTTAACGCCGGTCTGTCGGTATCTCGTGTTGGTGGTTCGGCTCAAACCAAAATCATTAAAAAGTTGGGTGGTGGTATTCGTCTTGCACTGGCTCAATATCGTGAGTTGGCAGCGTTTGCACAGTTTGCCTCGGATCTTGACGAAGCAACCCGCGCACAGCTTGAGCACGGTCAACGTGTTACAGAATTGATGAAACAGGCTCAATACTCGCCTATGTCTGTTGCGGAAATGGGTGTTTCGCTCTACGCCGCAGAAAAAGGACATTTGAAAGATGTTGAACTGGATAAAATCGGTGACTTCGAGTCGGCTTTGATTGATTACATGAACAATCAACACAAAGCGTTAATGGACAAGATCAACGACACAGCTGGTTTCGATGATGAAATCGCTGCGGCGTTAGAAGAAGCTGTCACTAAATTCAAATCAACTCAAACTTGGTAATTCGATTGATGGAGGTTATTAATGACCTCCATCGGTTATTAGTTTGAGAGTAACAGGAAAAGATTATGGCCGGCGCTAAAGAGATTAGAACGAAAATTGGGAGTATTAAAAACACCCAAAAGATCACCAGTGCCATGGAAATGGTTGCAGCCAGTAAAATGCGTAAAGCTCAAGATCGCATGGCGGCAACGCGTCCTTACGCCAAGCGTATTCGTAGTGTTATCGGGCATCTTGCTCACGGCAACACCGAGTACCAACACGCGTTTATGAAAGAGCGCGAAGTTAAACGGGTCGGATTCGTCATTGTTTCCACCGATCGGGGCTTATGTGGTGGTTTGAATATTAACTTGTTCAAACAAGCCATGACCGCCATGAAAAAATGGCACGATCAAGACGTCGAAATCGACTTATGTCTTATCGGTTCAAAAGCCTTAAGCTTTTTCAAACGCTACGGCGGCAACGTAGTGGCGCAAACCACAAATCTTGGTGATGCTCCTCAGGTAAACGATTTGATCGGTGCGGTCAAAGTTATGTTGGATGCTTATAACGAAGGTCGAATCGACCGGATTTTTATGGCGCAGAATGACTTTGTCAACACCATGACTCAGCAGCCCGAGGTAAATCAATTGCTACCCATTGTTCCAAGTGAAGATGATGATTTGAAACATCACTGGGACTACATTTACGAGCCTGACGCAAAAGCATTGCTTGAAGTTTTGTTGACGCGTTATATCGAATCGCAAGTTTATCAGGGCGTGGTCGATAACATCGCATGTGAACAAGCAGCTCGAATGGTGGCAATGAAAGCAGCATCGGATAATGCGGGTGATTTGATCAACGAATTGCAACTGGTTTACAACAAAGCACGTCAGGCAGCGATTACTCAAGAATTATCTGAGATCGTGTCCGGCGCGGCAGCGGTTTAGTGAATCAGATAAAAGAATTAAATTTTGGTTAAGAGGACTGTGATATGAGCAGTGGTAACATTGTTGAAATTATCGGTGCGGTAATCGACGTGGAATTTCCACGTGACAATGTACCCAAAGTATACGACGCGTTGAATGTGAGCGGCAGTGAGATCGTTCTTGAAGTTCAACAGCAACTCGGCGACGGTGTTGTGCGTTGTATCGCGATGGGTTCATCGGACGGTATGAAGCGTGGAATGGACGTGACCAATACGGGCGCGCCTATTCAGGTTCCGGTAGGTAAAGAAACACTTGGACGTATTATGGACGTTCTGGGTAACCCTATCGACGAAAAAGGTGACATAGGCGAGCAAGAGCGTATGTCAATCCACCGTAAAGCGCCTTCTTACGAAGAGCAAGCCGCAACCAACGAATTGTTGGAAACGGGTATCAAGGTTATCGACTTGGTATGTCCGTTCGCGAAAGGTGGTAAAGTTGGTCTGTTCGGTGGTGCCGGTGTTGGTAAAACCGTAAACATGATGGAATTGATTCGTAACATCGCCATTGAGCACTCTGGATACTCGGTTTTCGCGGGTGTTGGTGAGCGTACTCGTGAGGGTAACGATTTCTATCATGAGATGACCGACTCTAACGTAATCGACAAGGTATCACTGGTTTACGGTCAGATGAATGAACCACCAGGAAACCGATTGCGTGTTGCCCTGACCGGTTTGACCATGGCAGAAAAATTCCGTGATGAAGGTCGTGACGTATTATTGTTCGTCGATAACATTTATCGTTATACCTTGGCGGGAACCGAAGTATCGGCTCTGTTGGGCCGTATGCCTTCTGCGGTAGGTTATCAGCCAACTCTTGCTGAAGAGATGGGTGTACTTCAGGAGCGTATCACATCAACAAAAACTGGATCGATTACCTCGATTCAAGCGGTATACGTACCTGCGGATGATTTGACCGATCCATCACCTGCAACCACCTTTGCTCACTTAGATGCTACGGTTGTATTGTCACGTCAAATTGCCGAGCTGGGTATTTACCCTGCGGTTGACCCTCTGGATTCCACATCACGTCAGCTTGATCCTTTGGTTATCGGTCAAGAGCATTACGACGTTGCTCGTGGAGTACAGTCAGTGCTTCAACGCTACAAAGAGTTGAAAGACATCATCGCGATTCTGGGTATGGACGAGTTGAGTGAAGACGACAAGCAGGTGGTTGCACGTGCTCGTAAGATTCAGCGCTTCTTGTCACAGCCTTTCTTCGTTGCTGAAGTATTTACTGGTGCGCCAGGAAAATACGTTCCATTGAAAGAAACCATCAGTGGATTTAAAGGCATCTTGAACGGTGAATACGATCACCTTCCAGAGCAAGCTTTCTACATGGTAGGAAGTATTGAAGAAGCCGTTGAAAAAGCTAAAAGCCTGTAAGGCTTAACTTGAAGGGATGAAGAAAATGCCATATACGTTTCATCTCGATATCGTCAGTGCCGAAGAAGAAATCTTCTCCGGCACCGTTGACATGTTGGTTGCACACGGTGAGTTAGGTGAATTGGGGATATCTCCAGGGCACGCACCTCTATTGACTGCTCTAAAGCCAGGGCCAGTTAAAGTGACCAAACATGGTGGCGAAGAAGAGTTTTATTATGTATCCGGCGGAATGCTGGAAGTACAGCCTCACGTAGTGACTGTACTGGCGGACACTGCTGTCCGGGCGAATGATGTTGATGAAGCAGCCGCACTTGAAGCGCAAAAGGCCGCGCGACAAGCACTGAGCGATCAGTCGGCTGAAATTGAGTACTCCAAAGCTGCTGCCGAGTTGGCAGAAGCAGCGGCTCAGCTTCGCACATTACAGGCTATTCGCAAAAAAGCAGGAAAATAAAAGGGTTACCCCTTTTACACAGTCCAATTTAAGGGAGGTTCGCCTCCCTTTTTTGGTTGATAAACCATGCCCTATTCCAATTGCCTCAGGGATAAGGCAAGATTACTAGCCTCATTTAACGTGAAATAATCTTAGAATCTGCAGGAAAATGAGTATGGGATTAAGCGTAATTATTCTCGCCGCCGGTCAGGGAACTCGCATGCGTTCGAGCATGCCTAAGGTTCTGCACCCAATTGCCGGTAAGCCGATGCTTCAACACGTCATCGAGACTTGTCACAGTTTAAGCGCTGACACCATTCACGTTGTCTACGGTCATGGCGGAGAACAGGTAAAAGCCGCCATGAGCGACTTCGACTTAAACTGGGTCGAGCAAAAAGAACAACTCGGTACCGGTCATGCGGTCGATCAAGTCAGTCCGCAACTGAACGACGAAGATGATGTGCTGATTCTCTACGGTGATGTTCCGCTTATCCACCACGATACTTTATTCGAGTTAATTTCGATAAAACAACAAGCGGGTATTGCGCTCTTAACCAACTTCATGCCGGACCCTACGGGCTATGGCCGTATTGTGCGTGACGATCAAAATAAAGTGATTGGCATTGTTGAACAGAAAGACGCGAACGAAGAACAGTTATCCATACAAGAAGTTAATACCGGAATTATGGCCGCTAACGCGAGGGACTTGAAACACTGGTTGTCTCGTCTCAGTGACGATAACGCGCAAAAAGAATTTTATCTGACCGATATTATCGGCTTCGCTTCCGGTGATGGGCGAGAAATTCTAACTGCGGCACCGAACGATCCCAGTGAAGTGGATGGTGTTAATAACCGCATCCAGCTTGCTCAATTGGAGCGGATTTATCAAATGAATCGCGCTCGTGAATTACTGGAAGGCGGTGTTACTTTAATCGATCCGCATCGCCTCGATATTCGCGGAAAGCTTACCGTTGAACAAGACGTAATTATTGATGTTAATGTCATTGTCGAAGGCAATGTAACGATCAAAACTGGCGCTGTTATTGGTGCCAATTGTATTCTGAGGAACTGTAGCATCGGCGCCAATACCGAAATCAAACCGAATTCTATTATTGAATCGGCTATCGTAGGTGATTCATGCTCAGTTGGTCCTTTTGCAAGACTTCGCCCTGGAGCCAAGTTAAAAGACGATGCGCACGTGGGTAATTTTGTTGAGATGAAAAAAGCCACTCTGGGTAGCGGCAGTAAAGCGAATCATCTTGCTTATATCGGCGATGCCGAAATCGGTAATGGCGTGAATATTGGTGCAGGAACCATCACGTGTAATTACGACGGTGCAAACAAACACAAAACGGTCATCGGTGATAATGCGTTTATTGGTAGCGATACACAACTGGTTGCACCGGTAACCATTGGAAAAGGCGCGACCATCGGTGCCGGAAGTACCATCGCCAAAGATGTCAGTGATGATGTATTGTGCATTACTCGAGTGAAACAAAGAGAGATAGCCGACTGGAAACGTCCGGTTAAGAAGTAATTTCTAGATATAATTTTCGGAGAAATAGAACATGTGTGGAATAGTCGGTGCGGTAGCACAAAGGGATGTGGCTGAGATTTTAATTGAAGGTCTCAGAAGACTAGAGTATCGGGGATACGACTCGGCAGGCGTCGCTATTTTGAATAACGATTCAATTCAACGCATACGCCGCCTGGGAAAAGTAAAAGAATTATCGGATGCTTTTGACGAATCCCCTATTCCCGGTGGCATTGGTATTGCCCACACCCGTTGGGCAACCCATGGTGAACCCAGTGAAATAAACGCCCATCCGCATACATCAGGATCGGATATCGCGGTTGTACATAACGGTATCATCGAAAACCATGAGTCACTAAAGCAACAGCTTAAAGACAAAGAGTACGAGTTTGTTAGCGCAACCGATACCGAAGTTATCGCCCATCTGGTTGCTGACGAGTTTAAAAAAACCGGCGATCTGTTAACCGCCGTTCAATCGTCGGTCAAGCAACTCGATGGCGCATACGGCGCTGTTATCATGCACCGTGAAAAGCCTGAAGAATTAATCGTCGCCCGTTCCGGAAGCCCATTAGTTGTCGGCAAAGGTATTGGTGAAATGTTTGTCGCTTCAGACCAATTGGCCCTGTTGCCGGTAACCCGCCAATTCCTTTATCTTGAAGAAGGTGAAGTTGCCCGAGTTGGTCGCACCTCGCTGGAAATCTTTGATGAGAATGACAAGCCGGTAAGTCGAGAGTTTGAAGAGTCCACCGTGCAACACGATGCCGGTGACAAAGGCCCCTATCGTCATTACATGCTGAAAGAAATTTACGAGCAACCAGAGGCCATAGCCAGTACCCTGGAAGGTCGTATTATCAATGGTGAAATCACCAGTGAAATTTTCGGCGTAAAAGCGAAAGCAATCTTTGATGAAGTCGAAGCCATTCAAATTGTCGCCTGCGGTACCTCATTTCACGCTGCCATGGTGGCTAAATATTGGTGTGAGTCGCTGGCTAACATTCCCTGTCATGTCGAAATTGCCAGTGAGTACCGCTATCGAAAAACCTATACACCGAACAACGCCTTGTTTATTACCATTTCGCAATCGGGTGAGACTGCTGATACGTTAGCCGCACTACGTAAAGCCAAAGACGACGGTTTTATGGCTTCATTGACGGTGTGCAATGTCCCCGGTTCTTCTCTGGTTCGAGAGTCTGATTTAGCCTTTATGACCCGCGCTGGCGCTGAAATTGGTGTTGCTAGTACCAAAGCCTTTACCACGCAACTTGCCGGGTTATTAATGTTGGTAGGTTGCATTGCTAAGCATAAAGGGCTTCCGCAAGAACAGTTAAAATCGATAGTCACCGCAATTGAGGCCATTCCTGGTGAAATCAAGAATGCTTTGGAACAAGATAAACTGATTGAAACTATGGCCGAAGATTTTTCCGAGAAAAATCACAGTTTGTTTCTGGGGCGCGGCGAGCAATACCCTATTGCAATGGAAGGCGCATTAAAATTAAAAGAAATCTCTTACATTCATGCCGAAGCCTACGCCGCTGGTGAATTGAAGCACGGGCCATTAGCACTGATCGATCATGAAATGCCTATTGTTGTAGTAGCGCCAAAAAATGAACTTTTGGAAAAATTAAAATCTAATATGGAAGAAGTTCGTGCGCGTGGCGGTCAACTTTATGTGTTTGCCGACAAAGAGGCGCCGTTTAAAGCTGAAGACGGTCTGTCATTAGTCAGCGTTCATTCGGCCCATGAGATCACTGCGCCAATTATTTATACCGTTCCTTTACAATTGTTGAGCTATCACGTGGCAGTTATCAAGGGAACCGATGTGGATCAACCGAGAAATTTGGCAAAATCCGTAACTGTGGAGTAAACAATGCCTATTTTAAAATCTTTATTTTCCTTTGTACTTGTTTCATTGTCTTTTTTAAGTGACAACGCTATTGCCATCGAATTGAAAGAAGGAGTGCATTACGACGTTGTGTCTGCACGTCCCAGTGATACCAAACAGGTTAAAGAATATTTTAACTACGGCTGTCCGGGTTGTTACAAATCGGAATCGTTAGCCGATATGATTAAACTGGCGATCCCCGAAGGTGCAGAGTTTGTTTATGTTCCTT
>JBPEWV010000135.1:0-2708 GCA_052032335.1 Pleionea sp.
ACAAATTTATCCAGCTTACCCAATAGCAAAGTTGTATTTGATAGAAGCGACTATCGTCAAGAAAGACAAGCCAAAGGCAACGGCATTGGCCGAAGAACTTGATGAGTTTTGGCGCGATGCCGACACAAACTACTATTATTTTAAAGTGTTCCAGGGTTTGAAGCAGCAACTGCGCTCGATTGATTAGAACGCAGGAAGCAGCAGGTAAACGGTTCGAGTTTTTATGATTGTCGCCCCGAGAAAGCCACCGCGTCTTCGGGAATACTAATTTTCTTCTGAGAAGTAGCCAGCCATCCAGTCGTATAGTGTCTGAACGGTTAACGCGTCGACTGAAATGTCCTTGAAAGAGTCGTCGGGATCAGTGTCTACTAAAGCGAACTGATAGCGAACCACATTGGGTGCATCGTCGTGTAACAGTAAAATGATTCTGCGTCGTGTTTTAAGGCAGTCGATAGTTAAAGTATCAACGTCAAATCCAATTTTCCGCATTTGACGACTTAATCCCACCACTGGATTGATGGAGTCAAAATTTTCTTGCACACGGGCGTGCGCCAGCTCTATTCGGTCAGATATCAGTTCAAGTTGGTTTTGAGTCAAAAAAATTTACCTTGTGGTGTTGCCAGGTTAATGGGCCTTCTCAGACCTAAAACTTTGCCGCTTGTAAAATTTAACATCGGAAAATAGGGTGTTTGACGACCCGTTCTAAATTCAAGTTTCAGTGTTCTATGGTAAGGCGGTGCAACCTGAGCGTCAAATGTCGGATTAATCGGTTCGAAGTACAGAGGTTGGTAAAAGGGTAAATCGCCAGCGCAAACGAATTTACGCTGGCGCAAACACCATCAGTTTAATAAGTGTTGTTTAAAAAACAGAACGGTTGCTTGCTGATAAATATCACGGTTCTCTTTCTTGCGATACCCGTGTCCTTCGTTCAAGGCATTCATATACCAGACTTTTTGGCCAGCTTGGCGCAGTTTATTAACTATTTGCACGGCTTCACTCACTGGCACACGTGGGTCGTTTTCACCCTGGACTACAAATATCGGAACCTTTATTTTTTCTACGTGATTGCTGGGTGATATTTTTTCGAGATGAGCGCGCATTTCGGGATCGCGTTCGTCACCGTATTCGACGCGTCTTAAATCGCGGCGATACGACTTGGTGTTGGTTAAAAAGGTTACGAAATTTGATATACCAACAATATCGACGGCTGCTTTTAAACGGTCGCTGTAGTGCATGGCGCTTGCTAACACCATATAACCGCCGTAACTGCCACCAAACACAGCCACTCTATCGGCGTCGAGATCGGGCTGGGCTTTTATCCAATCGAGCAGGGCGCCGATGTCTTTTACCGAATCTTCGCGCTTAAACCCATTATCGAGCGCGACGTATTGTTTGCCGTAACCCGAGGAGCCGCGAACATTTGGAACCACTACAGCCGCCCCAACTTTGGCCAACCAGAGTTGATATGTGCTGCTGAAGGTGGGGCGCGCCTGACCTTCGGGGCCGCCATGGATGGATATAATGACCGGATGCGGGCCTTTGGTGTTTGGTTTGTATACAAAGGCAGGTATTTTTCTCGGCTTTTGCTCAATACTATCGAAGGTAGGGTAGTGAATTAATTTGGGCTCAATAAACTTGTCGGCATCAAGTCCTCCAATTTCACTATAGGTCCAGCGCTTTAATCGGTTATTGTTTAGGTTTAAGACGAATACATCGGTCGGTGTTTTGGGGGTATTTAATGATATGGCCAGTTGTTCTCCTTTGGGGCTAAATTTAAGTCTGCCTATCACCCCTATTGGGAAATCTTTAACTGCGTAGTAGCGTTTAGTTTTGGGATTAAAGCGGTACAGCTTGCTCATTCCATCTTCATTGGCGACAAACACGCCTTCACTTTTATCGTCATTGAAGGTCAAGTCTGAAACATCCCAGGCGATGTCCTTGGTGATGATGGTTTCATTGCCGCTGGCTAAATCGTGGTACACCAATTGAGTAAAGTCGCTGTAGCGATCGGTCATAAGGTAAACGCCTTTGCCATCGGCACTGAACGTTTGTCCATAGTTTCTCGATTCGACTTGGCCAGCACCGGCGATGGTCGTCTGTTGACCCGACTTAAGGTCTTTCACATGAACCTTGGATCTGGTGGACGAGATGTATTGTTGCGCCAACAGTTTATTCCCCGAAGCATCGAAACTGCTGGGTCCCCACCAACTGCCATCTTGAGACTCGATGGCCATTGCGTGTTCAACTTGCCCATTGTCAGAGATTTCAGCCACCCAAACATCGTTACTGGAACCGTTGCGCTTGGTACTGTAGTAAGCCAGTTTTTTTCCGTCGTCACTCCAGACTATGGCACCATTTCGCGAAGAGCCGTCGGTGAGCATACGACTTTCGCCGCTCCGTAAATCAAGCAAAAAGATTTGTGAATATTCGCTGCCACCGGCATCCATGGTAAAAGCGAGGTGTCGACCTTTAGGCTGAACGGCAACTTGACCGATGGGTTCTTTAAAAAAGGTTAATTGTTGCCGAGCGCCGCCTGCCCGATCGACCCGGTGGATTTGACTGACATCACCAAACCGGGTTGCGATTAACACACTATTACCGTCCTGAGTCCAGCCGTACAAACTCGCTGAACGCACGTTTTGATAACGGTTAAGGTCATCAACAATGCTTTGTGGAATTTCAGGAATGTCTTGCAATACCAAGTTGCC
>JBPEWV010000136.1:0-2000 GCA_052032335.1 Pleionea sp.
TTAAATCTTCCACCGCTAACGCTACCGTCGTTGCTGGCTGAATCACCTGCAGCGGTTCGCCATCCTCGCCTTCGACAAACACCGTACGCAGACTTTCATGACGCGATACGATGGTACTGAATGTGCGTTGTAACGCACTCATGTTTAATTGACCTCTTAATTTAAAGGCCCCCGGTATATTGTAATGAAGGCTTCCCGATTCAATTTGGTCAACCAGCCACAATCGTTGTTGGGCGAACGAAAGTGCACTGCGTGTTTGATGTTGAGCGGTTATAGCAAGCTCTTCTGCCACTAAGCGATTATTAGCTCGCCCTAAATACTCCAGTAGAACATCTTTATTATTTTTAATCAGTTGCACCACTTCAGGAGTTATCGCTTCTTGATCGGCACGAGTTTTTAGTTTTCCATCTTCAACGAAGATATAAACTTTTAATTCGGACAAACGATTGACTATCGAAATTGCTTTGCTCACCACTCCATCTCCGTACCACTTGCCACTTCTTCTTTTAATGACTGATTATTTTTGTGTGCCAACAAGCCGTCCAACAGCAGCGCCAATTCACGAATGGTATCGCAACCGAACAAATCTTTTATCGGCAAAGTTAATGAAAAACGTACCTTAATCTCACTTAAGAGCTTGATTGCAAGAAGTGAATTACCACCAATATCAAAAAAATTATCCTCAACACCCACTCGACTTTGACTCAACAAACTCTGGCACACTTCGCAAAGTAACTTCTCGGTATCCGTTGACGGTGCAACATATCGATTTTTCTGTTCAATTTTTGGCATCGGTAACGCGCTGCGATCGACTTTACCATTTTGAGTTAATGGAATTTCACTCAAAACATGAAAGTAATCAGGCAGCATGAATTCTGGCAACGCTGCTTTTATAGCGAGCTTGGCATTGTCAATAATCGTTTGACTATCCGAAGTCGACACGCCTTCCTCCAGAACACAGTAAGCCACCAGACTCGCCGTGTTCGAAGATGACCTAATGGCAACTGAGCATTGGTCAATACCACCTGCATTGATAATTGCGTGTTCAATTTCTTCCAGTTCTATGCGATATCCTCTAAGTTTAACCTGATGGTCAACACGGCCAATGAATTCTAAACGACCATCTTCGAGTCGTCGCACCAGATCGCCAGTTCGATAGAAGCGATTGTTCACACCTAAAGCGTCAAATGGCAACGAAACGAATCGTTGACTGGTGAGTTCTTCTCGATTCAGATACCCTCGTGCGACCCCTTCACCACCGATAAATAATTCACCTATTGCATTGATTGGAGCCAACCTATTACCGTTCATGACAATCAGTTGAGTATTATCAATGGCTTCGCCTATTGCTACCGAAGGTTTATCAATGTCTAAACTGTCCAAGGTTTTGACAAACTGTGTTGAACAACCCACTACTGTCTCTGTGGGGCCGTACTCATTGACAAATACAGCGTTTGGATACAGAGACTTTTTCCAGTTCAATAAAGTTTTTGAATAAAGTTGCTCGCCACCGATGACAAACAAGTGAGATATGGGTTGTAACGTTTGATGAGCCAAAAAACTGGCTAAGGCATCTAGATGAGCCGGAGTGATTTTAAACAACAAAGGAACATTCGACGACTCCAAAACTTGACCCAGCTGTTCCAGCTCGGTATCACCCGCAAGGAGCAACATCACTGAACGACCGAACATAAGCGGTGCCAATAAACTGGTAATGGTCGCATCGAAACTTAACGATGAACTAACGACAGAACCCTCCACTGAGGTTAAATAATTTTTGCCACAGTAATTCAGGTAATTGTTAGCCGAGCGATGTTCAATCATTACCCCTTTAGGTTTTCCGGTGGAGCCAGAGGTGTAAATAATGTAAGCCAGATTTTCGGGGGTTACGCCGCTTCGTTGAACTGAGACATTGGCTGCATCGTACTGCCGAATCCGGTTTTGCACACTGACATCGTCCAGGCACACCGACTGCTCATCACTCAAACCCACCGGTTCAA
>JBPEWV010000137.1:0-19729 GCA_052032335.1 Pleionea sp.
TAAATAATTATATATCAATAACTTATAATCCATCACGCAGTAAACAAGCTTAATTTTCTGCATCTTTCTTTAGTTTTTATAACCTTACTTCTTCCGATCTTTCCATTAAGGCATTTTGCCAATGCGCGTCGATCGATTAAAAAACCAACTCATGAAATGAGATTTTATTCGAAGTAACAAGTTATCCACAGCTTTATCACAAATCTATACCTTGCATTCAGCAGTAATAAAAGCCTATCTTAGGGACGCTATTTATCGGCAAATGAGCAATTGACTAAACTGCTCTATATAGAATCGGTCAAACAACCAAGACTGGCCAACCGACTTCGGACTGTGTAAACAGGACGCTTACACAACCGGAGAACTATAAAATGAAAAATAACTCTCCACATAAATTAAGAGCGCCTTTTGGCGCTCTTTTTATTTCACCCACTTTTAGGTTAGTCATTCGCTTAATTAAAAATTTTATCAATCGAACCTTGAGCCAGAGGATGATACCCACTGCGTGCTGCTTGATAAATCTGTTTCGCCCACTCGTGTTTTTCCTTCGAGTGTTCCGACAAAGCTTTGTACAGAGGCACAATAAATTTTCGTCGACCAATTCGCTTCAAATAAGCCTCCAGGTTTCCATTCACAGCCTCATAATCATTGTCGATTGCAACCATAAACCAGGCAAAACTGATTTCCGAATTGGTGCTATCAGTAAATTTAAACGCCTTATCCAGCTGAACCATTTGTTCTTTGGATAAGTTTTCGGGCAACTGTTCAATAAAATACAACCACTCGTGAACGGACCATTGACTGCTTTTCAATTCGGACAAGGCAAGCTTTCCATCCAACCAGTGTTCAAGTTTCACTTTTACTTTTGCAAAAGCGTCACTTTGTGGGTTCGGCGCGTCTTTTGGTAGTCCCGATTGATAAATCCACTCATTAACCTTCTCCATGGAAACGACACCGGGGTATTTGTTAATTAAATTCTCTTCCAAATACTCGACAAACGCTTCAGTGGTTAATGACTGAAACGCGTACTCATTAAAATATTCTTTAACAAACTTATCGAACTTTTCGCGACCGAATTGCTGTTCCAAATACATTAAAAACAGTTGGCCTTTCACATAAGGTACACCAGAAAAAGCCTCATCCGGATCGCGCCCGTTTAAAGGAAGCTTCAATCGCGTATCCTCCGGTGGCAACTCTTTTAATTCATGTTTTAAACCGGAAACACCTAGCCACTGTTCCATTACCGCACGCTCGTTACCAAACACCTCTTCCATGACCCGGTTTTCAACGTAACTGGTAAAGCCTTCATTCAGCCAGAGATCACGCCAGGTAGCGTTGGTGACCAAATTACCCGACCAGGAATGTGCCAGCTCGTGTGCGATTAAATTAACCAGACTTTTATCACCCGCAATCACGGTCGGCGTAATAAATGAAAGTCTCGGATTTTCCATTCCGCCGAAAGGAAACGCCGGCGGTAAAATTAACAAGTCGTATTGACCCCATCGATATTCATCGTAAAGCTTTTCATTCGCTTCAATCATTTTTTGTGTATCGTCAAACTCAGCCACAGCCGATGCCAAAATTGACGGTTCGGCGTAAACTCCAGTTTGCTTCGACATTGCTTTGTAATCCAAATCACCGACGCCAATGGCTATCAGATAAGGCGGAATGGGTTGTGGCATTTTAAATAAGTAATTGCCATCTTTTTTCCCCATATTTTTCGAGTTATCAGCACTCATAACCGCAAATAATTCTTTCGGTGTCGATATTTCAGCCGTGTAAGTGACGCGCATGGCAGGCGTATCTTGAACTGGAATCCAGCTTCGCGCATGTATCGCTTGCGACTGACTGTACATAAAAGGATGTTTCTTACCTGCCGTTTGCTCTGAACTTAACCACTGTAAACCGGATGCAACTGGTCTCGATGAATAATGTATTCTTACTTTCTCGGGCTGATCCGGCAGCTGAATACTGAGCTTTGACCCTTGTACTGAATCTCGCTCTCCTAGCGAAAATTTAACTTTTTCCCAACCGTTTCCGCTATCTTTTTCTACGGCCCGAATATCCAGGTCTCGAGTATCAAGAATCAACTTTTTTGCTGATTTATCGAGCCATTTCAGATCATGTTCAACATAACCGACCAGCTGTTTATTATCGAAATCAACATCGAGGTCTAGATGTAGGTGCTCAGTAACAACCGATTGAATATTTGCGTAAGAGACTTCATCCACGACATCTGCGGCATTGACCACCGCAAACGCCATAAGACAGAGTCCGCTTAATATAATATTTCGCATTAGCAAAACCCTAAATTTTCATGTGAATTTTTAATAATAGAAAGCTATGAGTTTAAACCAACTCATAGCAAGGTGAGTATTCTTCGCTGCCGATTTTCATACGTTTTTGGTCAACAAATGAACGTAGAAGTTTATCCAGTCCGTCCATAATGAACTTTTCACCTTTTAGTTTGAACGGTCCGTTCGCTTCTATTGCGGCGATTCCGTCGGCTTTTACGTTTCCGGCAACAATACCAGAGAAAGCACGGCGTAAGTGAGCGGCTAACAAGTGTACAGGTTGATCCGAGGATAAATTCAACTCCGCCATCGCTTCGTGATTCGCCGGGAAAGGCATCTGAAAATCGTACGGAATATGCAAGCGCCAGTTAAAGAAGAATGCATCGGATTTTTCTTTTCGGTACTCGCGAACCTTCAATACTTCTTTATTGATGTGGGTCGCGACTTCTTCTGCATTACCGATAATAACCGTCATTAAATCAGTTGCTTCTTTACCTAAAGTTAACTCAATAAACTTGTACAGCTGCTCGAAGTACTCGCGGCTTTCTTCTGGTCCAGTCAAAATTAAGGGGAATGGAATGTCTTTATTCTCTGGGTGCAATAATATCCCCAACAAGTAAAGCAACTCTTCTGCCGTACCTACACCACCAGGAAATATCACAATGGCATGCGATAAGCGTACGAAAGACTCCAGCCGCTTTTCAATATCGGGCATGATAATCAACTTATTGACAATGGGGTTGGGTGCTTCGGCGGCAATAATGCCCGGCTCAGAAATACCAATAAATCGTGAGTCGGTAATTCGTTGTTTCGCATGTGCAACTGCGGCGCCTTTCATAGGGCCCTTCATCGCACCAGGACCACACCCCGTGCAAATATCGAAATTACGCAGCCCCAGATGATAACCGACGTCTTTGGTGTAGTCGTACTCTATTCGGTTGATTGCGTGACCACCCCAGCAAACTACAAGGTTTAAATATTTAACCGGGTTCAATACACCCGCGTTACGCAGAATGTGAAAGTTTGCACTGGTGATACTGTCGGTTGATGACAAATTAAACTGACCGCTGTTAAGAACCATATTGTGCGAGTAAATTAAATCCCTCAGGGCAGAAAACAGATGTTCCTGAATACCACGGATCATCTCACCATCGACAAAAGCTTCTTCGGGTGCATTAATGACTTCTAACTTTACACCTCGATCGGTCTGCAATATTTTAATATCAAAGTCTCTGTGTTTTTCTATGATGTGTTTGCTGTTGTCCGAATTACTGCCGGAATTCAAAATTGCCAATGCGCAAAGTCGAAATACTCGTTGCAGTTCTTCATGGTTAGCGTCTGTTAATAATTCAACTTCGTATTTTGATAAAACGTCTAAACTACCAATTGGGTTAACAAATGTAGATACTCTATTACTCATTTAATTCTCTTTATTCTAGATCCCAAAATTTAGGTAAACCGGGTTTACTGGTGGGAAATTAAACCATGCAACCAAACAAACGGTTTAATTTTTAAGACTCTTTCACTAATGGTTAGATGTCAGCGATGTTTGTTTGGTTACGTCCATTTTCTTTACTATGATAAAGCGCTTGATCGGCTTTTTCTATCCACTTTTCGTGGTTCGGTAAGCTGTCGTGAAACTGACAAATACCAAGGCTTATCGTAAAGTTTATTTTTTTATCCTCGTGGGTAACCGTGAGCGCTTCTATTTTCTTTCTTAATCGCTCGGCAAAAATAAATGCCTTGTCCGATGGCGTACTGGGTAAAAAAACAACAAATTCTTCACCACCGTATCGACCGGCGACATCCGTCTTACGCACCAGATCTCGAAGTAACTGGGACGTCTGACGAATGACCTCGTCACCCGCTTGATGACCATAAGTATCATTGACCTGCTTGAAATGGTCAATATCAAATATAATCGCGGTGGATTCTGAGTGGTAACGAGCACACCGATTGAACTCAGCCTGGAACTGCTCTTCCCAGTAGCCGCGGTTGTTCAATCCGGTCAATCGGTCGGTTCGACTTAACTTCTCTAACTCCTTGTTTAATCGAGTTAATTCTTTTTTGCTGGTCGCAATATCAGTTACATCATAGATTAATAAACATACGTGACTGACTTCGCCTCCTGAGGACATGATGGGGATCATAGTCGCATTTTGATACATAGTTGCTTCGGTACCGGTAATAGGACGATAATTCTTGAATTTGAACAGATACGGTCGCTGCTCCCATGTAGAAAAGGCACGGCTACGCAACATAAAGACCGAATCGATTTTATGTTTAAACCAAGCTTCTGGTACTTCTGGAAACACCTCGAAAATACTGCGATCTTTTACGTCGTTATCCATCTTCCCACTGTGGTCTTGCATAAAGCGATTCCACATTTGAATGCTGTATCCCGAATCGAGAACAACCAGGCCAACGTCCACATTGGTTAGCATATCCATCATCCAATGGAGTTCGTTGATTTCCAGACTTTCGGCTTCTGTTATGCTCATGATGAATAAAAAGAGACTCTGTGGTTAAGTTCGTTGATGGAATCTTCACTGAATAGAATCAGCAAGTCGCAATTTACATTGTAATTCTCAATGGTGTAATGAATTTCGATCGCCAACGTTTCCTTCCAGCTTACATTTTCTGGATGAATCAAGTCAGCAATATTACAGTGCTGCCCCAGTATTATCGGGTGCCCTTGACTGAATTGAATGTCGAGTTGCTCAGCAAAGGTTTTCAGGAATGCGCCTATCAAAATACTGGCAATGTCCATTAACAACTCCAGCTCGACGTTTTCATCGAGAGTGCCCTCGAAGCGCATTAACTTGGCAATATCAGTAAAACTGGAATCGTTAAAAATCAACAGTGCTTCGCCAGCCACGCCATTACCGATAAACCCCTGGCATACTGACGAGACGGTATTGCGATTCTCTATCGATTGCAACGCCATTTGCAGGTCGCTCACTTCAATCGTATTGACCGATGGAATGGGTAGAACCACAAAAGCATCTAACAGCTTCGCCAGTATTTCCGCCGCTTTACCCATGGATACGTTGGCAATCTCTCGATAGCTGTCGATGAGAGGAACCTCAACGCCGACCAATTCTTGAACAGATTCGTTCGGTGCCTCAGTCTTCTCGGCCAATAATCCGTATTCATCAAGAATCATGGCGACTTGATCGGGGTCAGCCGGCTTCTTAATAAAAGCAAGCGCACCAAGCGAAGTGACCCGCTCTTGCGCCTCTTTCTGAATATCGCCGGAAATAACAATCACCATGGCTTTCAGCTGTTCGTTGAATATGGCTTCCAGAACTTGGTAACCGTCCATTTCGGGCATGGTCAAATCGAGAAACAAGACTTCAGCTTTACCATCTTTGACCGCCTGCAAACCTTCTACACCATTGGTTGCGAACGATATATCAACATCCCAGTTCTCGGGAAGACTGCGCAGGAGCTGCTTGCGAGCCAGCGATGAATCATCACAGATAGTTACAGGAATAGTCATTGTTTCAGTCTGTCTCGTACCGAAATTTTGTGATTAGATGAATTAAATGTAGGTAAAATATTCCCTCAAATCAATGTGATATTTAAATAAATCAGCTAAATAATAAACTCTTTGAAAAACCTTGGAATATCAAGGTCAACGTCCTGAACCCGTAAACTTCGTTTGATTTCATCACGCTCCAAAGATCGTCCCAAATCAATATCCACTGGCTCGATGTAATGTTTCTGACGCAAATTATAAAAAGCTTTAACCACAGGTCTGAGCGGTGCTTCCGAATTTGACCGAATAACCACTGCCAGGCGATTTCGCGTCAATTCGACCAAGGAGCCAACGGGATACACGCCCAAACATTTAATGAATTTATTCACCAGATCTGCATCAAATTGAGTATCGATCGACTGCAGCATGAATTTGAACGCATCGCTGGAAAGTCGCCCACTTTTATAACAACGCTCTGATGTTATGGCGTCGTACACATCGACGATCGAGGCCATTCTTCCAAATTGACTGATTTGGTCACCCGATAAACCCAACGGATAACCCGAGCCGTCCAGTTTTTCATGATGCTGGGCTATCACCTGTCTCGCCACTTCATTAACCTTTGGGTTCTCATCAACCGCCGCCAGACCAAAGGTTACGTGGTCTTTCATGAGTGCGAATTCAGATGTTGTCAGGCTTCCCGGCTTATTCAAAACCTCATCATCGACCTTGATTTTACCGATATCGTGCAGAAAGGCTCCCAGAGTCAGTTTTTCAATGGTCTCTCTTGGTAACTCCAGATAACGTGCAAATGCAGCCATTAATAGCGCAACATTAATGGAGTGTTCCAATAAGTATTCGTCCTTCTCCCGGATCATACTGGCCAGTAACAGAGCATCCTGATCTTCAAAAATGCTGTCGATAAAATTATCCGATAAAGCGATAAAGCTCTCGATATCAATCACTTCACCCTTTCCAAGGTTATGAACTGCTCTCTCAAGTACCGATTTTGCCTGACAATAAATTTGATAGGCTTTGGAGCACTGAGACTGATAATCGAGATCGTTCGATGTGTTGAGCGCGACTTTCTTTTTCTCTGTTTCCGTCGTGTCAATACTTCCTGTTTCTTCTGGCTCGACCTTCATTTGCCGCGATGTATCGACAATAAGAGACTGGACACCCGCATTACGCAGTGAATTTAACGCGTCTTGTGAAGCAACGACGCCTTTGCGGTTCAGTCGCTTTACACCCGACTGGTCGATAATGGCTTCAACGTACATACCAATTTCGAGCTGTTGAATGGTAATCTTTTTTAGCATGGTTTCAGGTCTGCTTCGTTACGCGCCTATTATCAGTGTAACAAAACAAACTATTTATGCCGGAATAACGTGTTTTAAGCAAAGATAAGCCAGTCGTCACATGACAGAGCATTAAGAGGTCATTAAAAAGTACGTTCATTGTAATTTACCCGCGCAGAGAATTCGCGGGATAAAAAAATGCTCGCAAATGCGAGCATTTCAGCTGAAACTTTCAATGTGGCAAACTTACAATTGAACTGAGCTCACCTATAAAAAGTTATAAACCAGATTCACAGTCGTTAATGTGTCGGTTTTCTCCGCACCCTCTTCAACTTCTGTTGTGTGTAGCGCTTCATACCCCAAACTTAACGCCATGGAACTGTTGATGTTCACAGTCAAAGCCGTGATGGACTTGTAGATATCGAACTCTTTACCCAGTTCTGCCACCAACTCCTGTGAAAAACGGGCATTATCACTTACCTTGCTCGAGTATTTACCGGCCAAACGGGCCACCTCGTCTTCTACCGCATCAAACTCTTGTTTAAATTGATAACGGCGAAGACCGTAACCGATCTCAGCATGAAAGTTTCTGTGCTCTTCTTTAATGAAAGTTCGACCATAACCAATGGATAGATTTCCTATGTAGTCTTTATCGGTAAAATTCTCATCGGCGTAATCCACCAGAGCGTAGGCGTATGAACGCTCACTGTATTTGTAATCGGTTTTGGACAAAAAATAGGTGCGATCAGCTGTTTGCTGGGTGACCTCTTCCCCGTCAACGACGACATCCGACTCGGCAACATGGGTTTCCAGTTTAAATTCCTGACGCCACTTCTCGGGATCGTAAACCAGATTAACCTTACCATTTGTCGACGAATTTTCTGTATTCCCGGTGGTTGTGATTATGCCCAACTCGGCCTTTCCACTCCACTCTGATGCAGACTTGTCAGCGGCTTCACCTTCAGCAAACACCGAAACACTAAAAGCCAGAAGCGTACCTACCAAGGATAATCTCATTATTAAACCCTTATGCTATAAAATTTAGACGCAATCATAACAAATCACAGGAAGTTGTGGGAATCTTCTAGCCAACAAAATACTCAACTTCTCGACTTGATCACATCTGAAATGCGTAACTGAACTTGGCGAAAAACGAGCGCTGATCTTGTTGAACCTTTGTCGAAGCGTCATCCAGTTGCGCGTGGCTGGAATACCCCAAAAAAACCAGACTTTGCGGATTTAATTTGTAGGAGTATATTAACTGGGTAGAAACATCCTTAACACGCCGATCACGTTCACTCAATTGATACGCACTCAAATCTGGAACAATGCGATAGCGCTCCTGATACAAAGTTGGATCTTGCGTCAAATCAAGGTATTGATAAGACAGCTTTAATCGATGCCTTAAATCGAACTGGTAAGAAAACCGTAGATCGGTCAGTTTCGCATTAAATAATTCACCACCGTCAACATCCAACCAGTTATTGACATGACGAACACTTAAGCGCATGTGTCGATTAGGCAGCCACTCAACTTCGGGTCCGAAAGAGTGTTTGGTCCCTAACTGAACATTGTTAACATCAACCTGATCGCCAAAGTCTCCGCGAATGCCGAGACGCAACTGCGCTATAGGTCGAATAAAAACTCCAGCAGAATAGAATGACTCGTAAAAATACTCCGACAAATTAAAGGTATCAAACTCGCCTGATGGCGTCGGATTAGGCGCTTGAGGATCATCAAATCGTTCCAGCTCAAAACTGGTTTCAACCAATCTTTCGCGACGTCCGCCACCAAAAAATGCTCGAAATTGCATGGCACCAAAAAAATTAATCCAGCCTTCAACCTCTTCTTCCAGCTTTTGGCCATCCTGTGAATGTGTGACGTCATAATCAGAATTAACACGAATGCGGTTCAAGAATCCAGAGTTCTCGAAGTACCAATTTCGTCCGGCTCCCGCAACACTTTTGGTAAAGTCAACTTGTCCAATAAAACCTAAGTCAGCACGAAAATCCTTTTCGAAATCCATGTGTTCGATACGCCAACCCCAATCGCGATCTTGATGACGATAACTTAATGTAAAAGCAGACCCTTCTTGCTGCTTAATTTCGTCGTCTTCAGGTGTTTCGCTATCTGACGCCATCAATTGAAATTGTATCCAATCGTTGTCGCTCAACCAAAGTCGACCGTCGGCGGCCATCACCTGATTCTTATAGTTTGTTGCAGAGCGATGAGTTACTAACGCTCCGATGGAATGTTTGGTACCGATATCTTTCGTCCAACGACCAATTGCAATCTGACTTTCTTCGCCTGCCAACTCGCGAATCGAAGACCCTTGGTTGCCGGGTTCGAGAAAACTGGTTTGTGTGTCATCGGCTAAAATTACACCGTAGGAATGGCTGTTGGTTTTTCCGGTTATTTTTGCGCCAAAATCCGGATCGGCAATATTACGGGTGTGAACCAATCGATTTGGCGACTGAAAATAGTCTGCACCATCGAGAAAGAAAGTACGCTTTTCTGGAAAAAACAAAGAGAACTGCTGGTTCACCGACAATTGAGCAGCGTCCGTTTCAACTTGTGAAAAATCAGGGTTAATAGTTGCATTGAGGTATATATCTTGATTAATCCCCCAGCGAATATCAGCACCAACCTCAGACTCGACACCATCAGAACTCCACTGCCGAGTCTCACTCAAATCTCGTTGCTCGTTCTTAGAAAGGGTTAAGGTTGGAACGACATCAAAATTATTCGATGTACGAATTTCCCTTACGCCTTCAACTTTTTCCAACTGGCAAAGTCCACATGGCGAACCTCGTTCACGAGTCATGCTGGAAAACCGATAACGGTTATCTCGTGGGTAAAAGCGAACAAACTCGATCCCCCATATCTGATGATCGAGGTTTTCGTTAAACCTAAGAATCCGCAACGGAATAACCATTTCAACCGAATACCCCGAATCATAAATATGGCCCGCACTATCCCAAATGCCGTTCCAGCTTATATCTTCGGATCCATTGACCTCATTGATGAAACTGTCAGATTGTACTCCCAGAGGATTAACAAAAAACTGGTATGCTCGGCGTTCCGCATTAAAGGTGTCCAACATAATGCTGACTTGGTCGTCGTTCCAGGACGCATCGCGATCGTTGTAAAAGGCTCGCAACTTTGAGATATCAGGATCGGAGGCATCAAAACCAACGTACAAATTTTCGCCATCTTCAAAGTAATAGGCCGTCGTCTTTACTTTCGCAGGTATATTGTCAGCCGGTTCGTTTTCATAGACTAGCTCGACTTGCTTGGCCCGTTTCCAGGCTTCTTCCGTTAATTGGCCATCAACCGCAATGATCGCGTTTATACTGGGAATTTTATAATCAGTCTGAACGTGAGACGCCAACGCAGAAAGGCAGACAAAACCGACAAACAATACAATAGAAATGCTTCGATACAACATAGAGTTCTTAGCTTAGTGAACGGACGATTGACAGTGTAAATATTTACTAAGAAAACGCTAATTTTTATTGTTTCGAAGTGTTACAAATCAATCACTTTCAATAACTTAGAGTGCCTTTATATTTTCTCCAGTTCTCACTGAGCACGTTTTCATCACTGGCTTACGCTCACCCTTCCTGGATTTCGTCTTTCTAAACATCCGCTCTTGTTCATTCGGCACATATACAAACTGCCAGTGTTTTTTGAGCAGTTCAATAATGTTCAGACAAATCCGAAACCCACTAATGCTATAATTGAATTCATTAATGACGAAGTATAATAAGAATAACGTGGGGTTGCACAATGCAACCTAACCATCGAAAAGAGTCACAATGATAGAAACCGATACTCAACTGGGAAAATTTCGTATCATCCGACAAATCGGAAAGGGTGGAATGGCCGATGTATTTTTGGCGGAGGATCCGCAACTGGGACGAACCGTCGCGATAAAGGTCTTACCACCGCAGTTGGCATTGGGGGAAGACTGGGTAGCCCGATTTAATCGCGAAGTTCGAGCTACCGCCAATTTGTTTCACCCTAACATAGTAACCGTTTACGATGTCGGTGAGCAAAGTGGCATTCACTTTTACGCCATGGAATATTTGCCTAATGGCGATCTAAAACAACGCATAGAACAAGGTATCTCTGTTCTCCAATCTCTGGTTTACCTGAAACAAATCGCAAAAGCTCTGCGCTACGCCCACAACAAGGGGTTTATTCATCGCGATATCAAGCCAGAAAATATCTTGTTCGACGAAGACGACAACGCCAAATTAACCGACCTTGGAATCGCTAAGGCGTTAAACAAAAATACTCAGGTTACCGATGCCGGCGTGAGCATTGGCACGCCCCGCTATATTAGCCCAGAACAGGCGCAGAATGATTCACTTGATGGACGCAGTGATATTTACAGCCTGGGCGTTGTCTTCTATGAAATGTTAACCGGAGAGGTTCCTTACGACTCGGACGACCCTATTACGACTGCGCTGGCACATATTAACGGCCCGGTTCCCCGATTACCGCCGCAGTTTGCTTTATACCAGCAATTTCTTGAAGCGATGATGGCAAAAACCAAAGACGACCGATTTTCTGACGCTGACGATCTGATCGAAGCCATCGAACTGCTTGAAAACGATCACCCATTCACACTTGAAGATTATTACGAAAAACGACGCTCCAGACAGTCGGACATATTAAACTTTGAAGGCATATCAGAATCACTTGATGCTCGGCCAAAAACGACTCGATGGCTCCTTACTGGACTTTTCATTAGTCTCGTTGCTCTGGGTTTCTACGAAAAAGACTGGGTTTTCGACACAATCGATAAAACTTACCGACAGGCTGCGGCAACTTTTGCCGAAAATACCGCAGATGACAATGACCCAAGTGGTGTGATTCAGATCGGCTCAAATCCAGAGGGCGCCACGGTTTACCTCAATGGTGTAAAAATGGGGCAAACGCCCTATTTAGGACAATCGATAGTCGCAGGCAAACACGAATTAACATTGACCCACCCATTATTCCGCGACTTGAAAGACACAATCGAGATCGAAAAAGATAGCATTTTACAAAAACAATTTACCTTGCAACCCGGCATTGGAGACTTGCAGATCAATTCATCCCCCATGGGTGCGAGCATCGTTCTAAATGGTAAAGCCTTAAATGCAACCACACCTCACCGGTTGGAGCAATTAGCGTCCGGCAAACACCAGTTATTTCTGTTTAAAAATCACCTGGCGGTCGAACGAGAAGTCTATATTTCTCATGGTAAAGAACAAACTATAAAACCCGTTTTAAAGCCCGGTCTTATGGCGTATTACCCTGACCAATGGGTTCGAGTTGATCAACTGTACCAAACCGCTCAGTTGTTAACTCAACAAAAACAATGGAGTTCACCAGCAGGTAATAACGCCGAAGAAGCCTACCACGCCATTTTAAAAGTCGACTCAACACAAAAAAGAGCGTTACAAAATCTTAAAGCACTCGGTTATTTACATTGGGAAGCTGCAAAGCAAGCGGCAGAAAACGGCGATCTGGCAACCACCGAGAAACATCTCAGCCACAGCCGGCGTTTGCTCAAAAAAGAGTACTCACAAGCAGACGCTCAAAAAATCACCCGACTTGCAGCAGGCCAATAAACAGCCCGATGATAAAGTACCTTCTTATTTTGCCCGGTTTGTTAGTTTCTGCGTATAAAAAGGTGCCAATTGAGAGGATTAATTAGATCTGACTAAAGAGTTACCTTGATGGGGAATCTGGCGTAAATTTCATCATCACTTTTTTCGGTAAAAATAAATCATGAAAAAAGTCTCCAGGTGTGCGTGTCCAGAGCGCTGTCACCTGCGATATCGAGTTTCCGTTAAAAGTCCCCGACCACTCTACCCGTTCATCATTTTCGATACGGTAACTGGCGTAAAATTTTTGCGGGCCATTTTCAACTTCGGTGCGATACGGTGCACAATCGCTGGATTGTTCGACCGTCCAACAAAGGCTTCCGTTATCAAAAGATAACTCACCTTTCACCGCGACCAGTCCGAACACTCCTTTGGCGCGAATAGAGCCAGAGAACCGTTGGTTTTCCAGCTGCTCGACTGGTTCTGCTGTTTGCCCATTGAAGACGAATAATCCGAAAAAGATAACCCCATAGGCAATCAATGTGTGCGTTTTCATTCTGAGCTCCCGCGCGTATCAAGCTTTCAAACTAGCACCATTTTGTGAAATAAATCCAGAACGTGTTGCAAAGTATACGAAAACGAAACACAACGGATAGTCTAAGGCTACGTCTGCAATTCAGCCCCACTCAATCGAGCAACCGAACCGCCCCCAGATCAGCACTGGCGGCCATACTTGCGTAGGCTCTTAAAGCACGCGAAACGGCACGAGGTCTGTCCGTGGCCTGCCAAGGTTTTACTTTCATCTGTTCTTTATTACGTCGAGCTTCAAGCTCGCCTTGGTTAATAACGATATTGATTTGTCGTTGTGGAATATCGATGGCAATCACATCGCCCTCTTCAACTAATGCAATGGCTCCCTGACTGGCCGCTTCAGGAGAAACATGACCAATGGACAACCCGGATGTACCGCCAGAAAATCGCCCGTCAGTCACAAGCGCGCAGTCTCTGTCTAAACCTTTGGATTTTAAATAACTTGTCGGGTAAAGCATTTCTTGCATGCCGGGACCACCTTTCGGTCCTTCGTAACGAATGAGCACCACATCGCCGGCAACGATCCGATCGTTCAAGATGGCATTGACGGCTTCGTCCTGACTTTCAAACACACGAGCCCGCCCTTTAAAAACATGCATCGACTCATCCACGCCTGCGGTTTTTACAATGCAACCATCAGGTGCCAAATTTCCAAAAAGTACGGCCAGCCCACCGTCACGACTGTAAGCGTGCTCAACCGCACGAATGCAACCAGATTGACGATCATCATCAACCGTTTCAAAATGCGTGTTTTGACTGAAAGCTGTTTGCGTTGGAATGCCTGCCGGTCCCGCCGCATAAAACACTCTGGCCGGTTGCTGCGTCAGGCTCCAACGATCCAGTTGTTGCGCCAGAGACTCACCGGTAACTGTTGTTTGATCGGTTGTTAACAAACCCGATTGCGCCAACTGCTCCATGATCGACATGACGCCACCGGCTCGATGTACGTCTTCCATATGATAATCTTTGGTTGCCGGAGCCACCTTGCACAAATGCGGCGTGCTGCGAGACAACCGATCGACGTCTTGCATAGAAAAATCAATCTGTCCCTCATAAGCCGCGGCTAACAAATGCAAAACGGTATTAGACGATCCACCCATCGCAATATCCACGCGCATTGCATTAATAAACGATTGCCGGTTGGCAATGTTTCGCGGAAGTACCGAGTCGTCACCACTTTCGTAATAGCGTTTGGTTAATGCCACAATGTGTTCACCCGCCTGCTCGAACATTTGTTTACGACGTTTGTGTGTCGCCAAAAGACTCCCGTTACCCGGCAACGCTAAGCCGAGAGCTTCGGTTAAGCAGTTCATTGAATTGGCAGTAAACATGCCCGAACAGGATCCACAAGTGGGACAAGCACTTCGCTCAATGGATTCACATTCCTGGTCCGATACAAAAGGATCAGCCGCTGCGACCATCGCGTCGACCAAATCCAGCTTTAATTCTTTTTCAGCAAGCCGTGTTTTACCCGCTTCCATAGGGCCACCTGAAACAAAAATAACGGGAAGGTTCAAACGCATGGCTGCCATCAACATACCTGGCGTGATTTTGTCGCAGTTCGAAATACACACTAACGCGTCAGCACAATGAGCATTGACCATGTACTCGACTGAATCGGCGATAATTTCACGCGATGGTAAACTGTACAGCATGCCATCGTGCCCCATGGCGATTCCATCATCCACCGCTATGGTGTTGAATTCTTTAGCAACTCCGCCGGCCTGCTCTACCTTTCTGGCGATCAGCTGCCCCAAATCTTTCAAATGCACATGCCCCGGTACAAACTGAGTAAAAGAATTACAAACCGCAATGATGGGTTTGCCAAAATCATTGTCTTTCATTCCGGTGGCTCGCCAAAGAGCACGAGCACCAGCCATATTACGACCGTGAGTCGATCGTTTGGAGCGATATTCCGGCATAGTTGCATCCTGTTTATTGATTAAATGCTTTAGATTAATGACGTTAGGTTTTATGCCATTAGCTTGCCTGCTGTCGTTTTCATTTACACAGTTCCAGGGCCCCGATAAGCTCCTCTCGGGCTACGAAATAGGTTCGCAAGTCGAAGCTAAACCTTGCACCTCACGACACATTTTGCCGCACTTAACTGCCATGAAGTGCGACCGGCTCATCATGATAGATGCGATCAAGCCATCCCCACTGATCGTTTGTTTCACCACGAAACAATCCGAAAAATGCTTTTTGTAAACACTCGGTGATGGGTCCGCGACACCCCGCACCTAAAATTTGCCCATCGACACTTCGAACAGGAACGATTTCTGCCGCGGTTCCCGTCATGAAAACTTCATCGGCCAAATACAATGCCTCTCGTGCAATATTACCCTCAACCACGTTATAACCGGCTTCTGATGCAAGCGTAATAATGGTATCGCGTGTTAATCCTGGCAAAATTGCAGCCGTTGCAGGAGGCGTATACAAAGTTCCATTACGCACCACAAAAATGTTTTCTCCGCTGCCTTCACTGATAAAACCACTGGTGTCGAGTGCGATACCTTCGGCGTAACCGTGACGTTTTGCTTCTTCAACAACGAGTTGAGATGACAAATAATTTCCACCTGCTTTGGCAGCCGTAGGAATGGTGTTAGGCGCAACACGATTCCAGCTCGAAACACCAACATCAACACCTTGTGCCAAACTGTCTTCCCCCAAATACGCTCCCCATTCGAACGCGGCTACCGCAACCTCGACCGGGTTGTCGAAAGGCAAAACACCGATCGAGTTATAGCCACGAAACGCCACTGGCCGAATGTAAGAAGACGCTAGTCGGTTGTCAGTCACGACACTGCGGCAGGCCTGCTCTAACGTTTCGAGATTAAACGGTAATTCCATACGATAAATTTTTGCCGAGTCAAATAACCGTTTTATGTGATCTCGCAGTCGGAAAATTGCCAACCCATCGTCGGTCTCGTAACATCGAATACCCTCGAAAACGGAAGAACCGTAATGAATGGCGTGACTCAAAACGTGAACTTTTGCATCATGCCAATGAATTAAATTGCCGTTAAACCAGATTAAATCAGGCTGCTTGATCGCCATTGCTCACTCCTCGGTTATTGTCGGTGTCAAAAAAGGGTTGACTGTGTTTTAGAATAAAAAACTCAAACGCATCACACAGTGCTTGTTGACTGGCTTGCAAAATGTTGGTGGAACAGCCAATCGTGTTCCAGACGTGATCATCAAAACGGGTTTCTATCCAGACGTGTGTGGTTGCTGCCGTTGCGGCACCGGGATTTAAAATCCTAACCTTATAGTCGGTCAATTCGCTTCGTTTCAGTTCAGGCCAAAATTGATTAAGTGCGGCACGCAGTGCTTTGTCGGTCGCATCGACCGGCCCGTTACCCTCTGCTGCACACCATAACGAATGATCACCGACTAAAACCTTCACCGAGGCATGATGCAAGCCAGTGTTTAATGAGGACAGCAATACGTTCTTTTCTGCATCGAGGCGACTCATGCTGTGTACAGCAAGTTCCTGGATTACAAATGGTGCAGAATAATCCGACGACTGCTTGCGCAGAAGCAGCTCCAGTGACGCGTCACCTTCTTCATACTGAAAACCAAGCGACTCCTGCTGCTTCACCGTCGCCAGGGCGGTCGAATAATCATTTACAGACGTTTCTAATGTGGCAAGTTTTTGCTGCAGATTACTGCGCCCCGATTGTTGCGACACCAGAATTCGTCTTTGATTGCCAACCAGTTCAGGCTCAATGTGTTCATAACTTTGACGTTTTTTGTTAACGGCCGATGCGTGTAGGCCTGCTTTATGAGCGAATGCAGACTGCCCCACATAAGGCGCAAAACCATCGGGGGTGCGGTTGCTTCGAGAGGCAACCGTACGGGAGAGCTCGGTTAATTTGGCCAGTTGAGACTGCTCAACCGTCGGCCGATTTAATTTTATTTGTAAAGTAGGAACAAGAGATATCAAGTTGGTATTCCCACAACGTTCGCCATAACCATTGACGGTTCCCTGCACCATATTTGCTCCCGCTTCAACCGCCGCAAGAGCATTGGCAACCGCCAACTCGCAATCGTTGTGCGCGTGTATCCCGACATTGCAATGGAAGGTGCGACGAACGGTTTCGACCGCAGTCGTAATTTCTGACGGTAAACTGCCACCATTGGTGTCACATAGAACAACGCCTTGGGCACCAGCGTCAAGCGCCGAACCCAGACATTGAAGAGCAACATCCGTATGTACCTTAAACCCATCGAAAAAATGCTCCGCGTCAATCCAGACTTCTCTACCATGTGATACAGCAAATGAAACTGAGTCGCTTATCATTCTTAAATTTTCATCAACGCTTATGCCCAGTATTTTTTCGATATGAAATAATGAAGACTTGGCTACCAAGGTAATTACCGGGGTTGAAGCATTCAATAAATGCTCAAGCTGAGGATCGTGTTTAGCTCGCACTCCAGGTTTGCAAGTTGCGCCAAAGGCAACCAGCCGGCTGTAATTCAAGGGTTGTCGCTTCAACATGCTGTAGACTTGATTATCGACCGGGTTTGCGCCCGGCCATCCCAGTTCGATGTAATGCATACCAAACTCATCCAGCCGTTGAGCAATCGCCAGTTTGTCTTGCGCAGAAAATTGAAGGCCTTGCATTTGTGCACCATCACGAAGCGTTGTGTCGTACAAATACAAGTTACCTGACTGAAGTTTAAGCGGTTTTCGCATAACACATCCCTTTTTCCAATGTCAGTGAATGGACGTCCCATAACTTATTTAATTGTGCCGTCAGTCGTTCTATGTTTCTCTCACCTCGGACCTTCATCGATAAAACTCGTTGTGTGCTTTCGATAGCACTCGACAACTGCATCGAATCAATTTGAAACCCTCTGTGCCGGACAACTCTTAAAATCCGCTCCAAACTGCCAGTTTGATGACTGATCATCATTTCTATCGACGCACTCATTTCGATTGCTCCTCTAACATTTCAGAATTTGCGGCGCCGGGAGGCACCAAAGGCCATACATTGTCACTATTACTGATGCAAACCTGCAGCACACACGGACCGTCTTGATTAAGTAGCCAGTCAAGACCTGCGTTTTCTTCCCATTTTTCGGTAATGCGATTGGCCGATAATCCGAACGCTTTGGCCACTTGAACAAAATCAGGGTTGTCCGATAAATCGATTTCGCTGAAGCGATCTTGAAAAAACAGATGTTGCCACTGACGAACCATGCCAAGGCTAGCGTTATCAATCAGCAATATTTTTATCGGCAACTCATAACGCTTTACGGTCATTAGCTCCTGAATATTCATTGCAAATGATCCATCTCCGCAGACATTCACTACAGTCGCATCGGGATGAGCAAACTGAGCACCAATTGCAGCAGGCAACCCGAACCCCATGGTTCCGGCACCGCCGGAAGTTAAATGTTGCCGACTGTTGTTAAAATAACAGTGCTGTGCCACCCACATTTGATGCTGCCCAACATCACAAGCAATAAATCTATTTTTTGGCAGCTGCAAAGATAGTCGACTTAACAGGCCCGGCGCATAAATCGATTGCCCAGGCGCATCGTAAGCCCATTGATGCTGGTGTTTTTGACGCAAGCACCAGTCAGACCAGGGTTGCCAGTTCGGAAATGATGATTGATATTGCGTTAAAAATTTTCGAAATGATTTCAACGTATGACTTAAATTACCAGCAACCGAAACATGTGTCTGTCTTAACTTATTAAACTCTGCCGGGTCGATGTCGAAATGAATCACCTTGGCGTTGGGGGCAAATTTACTCAAGTTTCCGGTCGCGCGATCATCAAACCGAGCACCAAAACTAATGAGACAATCGCACTCCTGCACGGCAAAGTTCGCAGCTTTTAATCCGTGCATGCCCAGCATTCCAAGATTAAGAGAGAAGTCTCCGCTCGCACCCAGGCCCTTCAGGGTCGACACCGCGGGTATCGACAGTGTCTTTAACAGTTGCTTCAAATGCTCCTCTGCATTGGCCATTCCAACTCCGCCACCGATATAAGCCAATGGTTTTTTGGAAACGCTTAACAATTGCATTGCCTGATGTATTGCTTGCTCAACCGTTTCATCGTCACGCTTTAAATGACAGGTATGGAATTTTTCTATCGAGTGTAATGCAGCGTTGTTCTCAAATTCAGCCAGTTGAATATCTTTCGGAATGTCGATTAAAACTGGACCAGGCCGACCTTCTGTAGCAATGGCGATTGCAGACTCCACTATTGCCGGCAAGTCGTCCAAAGACTCCACTAGATAACTGTGCTTAATAACAGGAAACGTCATACCTAATATATCCACTTCCTGAAACGCGTCGGTTCCAATAAGCGGAGAAGCAACCTGTCCGGTAATGGCGAGTAAAGGCACCGAGTCCATGTAAGCGTTGGCTAGCCCGGTTACCAGGTTGGTCGCGCCTGGCCCGGAAGTCGCCAAACAAACGCCTAGCCGACCACTAGATCGCGCGTAACCGT
>JBPEWV010000138.1:0-15899 GCA_052032335.1 Pleionea sp.
CTTATGTTTGGCGTGAGCTTGGAAAATTAGAAAGCAATAAGGCCAACTACCAATCCGCTATCGATTATTTTCAACGCGCATTCAATATTTTAGAACGACTAAAAGATCGTCGAATGCTAACCAGCTTACACATTGCGTTAGCACAGAATTATCACGCTAACGGACAATCCAAACTAGCTAAGGGGCAGCTTAAACTGGCCATCGACTTGGCCAGGACCCATGACATCAACGAAGGCCTTTTGAGCGCCTACAAAGCCATGTCAGAAATTCAGGAAGAGCTAGGCAATTACAGGGAATCTCTGAGTTACCTAAAGCTATACTCTGAACAGATGATTGAAAATAATGCCAAGCAAAACCAACAATCTTTGAACGAACTCAAAGTAAAATTTGCGACCGAAACCAAAGAAGCACAGAATCAATTACTGAATCAGAAAAATGCAATTAACCAGCTCGAGATTGCCAATCAAGTCGCACAAAAGAGAGTGTTGTGGCTACTCATTATCGTCGCCCTTCTTGTTGTAGCGCTTTCTTTATTGGGATTAAGGCGACAAACGCGCCTAAGAAAGCGGTTCAGCCAGTTAGCAATGACCGATGAACTCACCAAAGCACCGAATCGACGAAGTATCGTTCGCTATGCCAAAGAACAGATAAAGGAATCTAGTGAAGCTGACACCAGTTTATTAATCGGTTTAATAGACCTGGACAATTTTAAAACGATCAACGATACCTTTGGCCACGATGTCGGCGATGAAGTTTTAGTGCATTTTTATAATCAAGCTAAGAAGGTGCTAAGACAATCAGATCGACTGGGGCGTTTCGGCGGTGAAGAATGGCTGTTAGTTATGCCTAACTCTAGCATTGAACAAATTCAATTTATATTTGAGAGAATTCGAAGTGCAGTTATTCGACCTAAAATTTCAGCGCTACCAAAAGAGTTTCACCTGACCTTTTCAATGGGAATTTGCCAATACAATAGTGAAGACTCCTGGGAAACAGTATTGAAAAAAGCCGATGATGCCGTCTATCAAGCTAAAAGCAATGGTCGTGACCAGTGGATCGAACGTTAAATTCGCCCTAGAGCCTATGCTATCAGCTAAAGAAATTCTTGATTTAAGCGAGAATTTTTTCGCCATTCTGTTCACTTTTTAGTGAATCTGACCTGCATTGATCGTTGGTTATAAATGAGCCTAGTCCAAGAAAAGACCCTGTGCAGCCACTTTCACACAAAAAGCTTTCTTGGCACAAAAATTGATATGATTTTTAACTCTACTATTAAGGTTCAGCCGACAAAACAAAGAGAAATACAATGTTCTTAAATCACTTAATCGTTATCGCTTTCTTCGCTTCTTGTATAAACCTGCTCGCTACCGATAAAAGGCTACCACCACCTGAAACTGTTGCACATCATCTTGACCAAATACTATTCGAAAAAGGATTCAACCAATGCCAATTGTCTTTGATAGAGCCAATCATTACGGAGGACTTTGAGTTTTACCATGATATAGCTGGGACACAGGATAAGCAGCAGTTTATGCAAGCCATGAAGAATAATATATGTTCGATTAAGACGGCAAAGCCCATTCGGAAGCTTGTTACCGATAGTTTGCAGGTTTTCCCTTTAAAGAATAACGGGAAACTTTATGGCATTATCCAGCAGGGCGAGCATGAATTCTTTCTACAAGAAAGTAACGCGTCATTACGAAAAACGAGTATCGCTAAATTCACTAACTTGTGGATTTTGGAAAATGACCAGTGGCAACTAAAAAGAGCTTTAAGCTTTGACCATCAAAAACCGGAGTGAATTTCCGGTTTAACTTTTGCTGTATGATGTATATACTGATTGTTTAAAATAAAAACAACAATTATCGATGCAAAAGAATGTGTTAATTAGCAACCAAGATTTGAAAATAAGCAATAAAAAATCAAAGCTTTTTATTGGGAGCCTATTTGCTATTCTTCATTCTACAGCGGGTTACTCGATAGAGTTGTCTTCTCCCTCGTTCTGGCTTGGTTTTCAACAATCAGATTATGATTTCTTCAATAATGACAACAGCAAAATTCAACCCGATGGCCTATTGTTTGGCGCTTCGGTGCAACTCAATGATAACTGGATAATATCTTTAAGTCGTGGTGAAAGCGACGGTACTGAGCAATGGCAACAAAGCGTTTCTGAAGACATACGGCTGGAATCAGGCGCTGAAACCGAAGATGAAAGTTTTGGGTTAAGTGCCAGTTTACATCTGGCTGAAGGCAGTTTGAGTTTTGCCGTAAACCAATCTGAAAGTGAGGAGCTGTCACTCAGTCGACTTCCCGCCATCTTAGAGCGCATTGACAGTGAGTCGCTAACATACAGCTTTAGTTATCAGCATGACTGGAGTCAAGGCAGTTGGTTGCCCACATGGCAAATCGGCGTTCAATACTTCGATGTCAATTTAACGGCCGATCAATTGATCCTGTTCGATCCACCAGTGGCAACACGTGTTATTCTTGACCAAAAACGTTGGAATCTTTTCTCTGACATTTCACTCAGTTACTGGTCAGAGTCTGATTTAATTGACTGGTCACCATCGATTACTTTAGGTTGGACTTGGGAGATTGACGAGACAGGCACCACCGAAGGTTTTATTAGCCGCAGTGGCGAAGTGAGACGACTGAGTAGCCTCAACAATCGGTTGACAGAAGGATTTCGCATTCCCGACTCGGGCTATGTTGAATTGGCCGCTCTTTTTATGTTGAGTAACGAAGTGAGTAGTACACTGGGATACAACGAAACAATCGATGCTCAGCAAAATATTACCACCTGGTACCTCGATATCAGCTATCAGTTTTAGCCGTCATGTCAAACGCTGGACTCACAAACTTTAGCGCCCCATTCTCTTAGCGACGATTACGCTTTTTCAATTGATGCATTCGCATCTTTCGAATTAAGTTTTGTCTTTGTTTTGGCGATAAATTTCTAAACTTTTGGCGTAACTGATTGCGCTGCTCAGGCGACAGACGCTTAAACTCTCGAAAAGTTTCACGCATCATTCGTCGCTGTTCGGGCGGCAGTTTTTTAAAGCGCTCGAAACGTTGCATTAATTTATTGCGTTTGTCGGCCGGCAACGATTGCCAGCGCTTATAGCGCTCGCTGGCTTGTTGACGCTGTTCAGGGTTCATATTAAGCCAACGCTCCGCTCCTTTCACCAGTCGGTCTTGTTTTTGCGCGGGCATTGATTGCCAATCTCCCTGAAACGGCTTAAGTACTTTTTGCACCTCGACAGGAAGTTCATTCCAGGGCTGGGGGCTGGCGAGTGCTACACTCGAGTTCGCAAGCAATATTGTCAATAGAAAAAATAACCGTATCATTACTTTTCCCCGCTTTGGTCAGTCGACAACACTTTCTTGTCGTCGCTTTTAGAATTTGAATTTACCGATTTCATATCACTGTCTTCAATCTCAACCATATCCAGAGGATCGGTCATTGTTTCATCTTCAATTATCGTATTGGATAAAAACTCCAAAAATCCTGCCGACAAATATTCGGCGTTCATTGTGTCCTTTGCATTAACATTAGGTTTCGCGTTTGTTAACACTTTGTCTTCTGACTTTGAAGATACTAAAGAGTCTTGTCTCTTAGCCTCGGCAGCAATGCTTTCTCCAGAGCTCATACACAAGAGTCCAATGGCATAACTCATGGCTTTAACTTTCCGCAAGTTGCTGTTCCTCTGTCATCCAGTAAACAAACTCAAGCTCTTCCAGCATTTCAGGGTCTTCTTGCAATACTTCAGCGAAGGGCTCAATTGAAATCTGCTCCGGCTTATTGTCTATTGAAACGATGACAAACACGGCAAGCGCAATACTCACGGCACCAGCCCAACGAAGTACTGGTGTAAACGGACGATGCGTTGAATCAGCCGTTGCCAGTCGAGCCTGATTCAGGCGGCGACGAACGTCAGGTGTAAGATTTTCAATACTGGTATCCAACGCCTGATTAACCCGCTTATCAATGTCATCATCGGCTTGTTGGCTGGCTTCATCTTTCTTCATAACATTCACCTAAACTCATCTAAATAACTGCATTCTTCTTTATCACGATTACATCGCATTACTTTTAAGTATAATTCAAAAGTCTCAGTCTCAATCTTTGGTACTAAGCATTGATTCTAACGCTTGTTTTGCTCGTGCGTAATGGGTTTTCACGCTGCTAGTCGAGCATCCCATTGCAGAAGCGGTTTCAGCAACATTAAGGCCCTCCCAACTGCGCAACATGAAACATTGTTGCTGTCGATGGGGCAATTGTTCTAATGCTCTCAAAACACGATGCACCTCTTGTTGACCAACCAGTGCTCGTTCCGGTGTCGTGTGATCGCTGCATTGCTTTATTAAATACTCATTGGTTTCCGATTCATCGTCGCCTGTTTTCCAGAAGAATAAGGCCTGTTGAAGTTTTTTCTTACGATAAAAGTCGGCAATTCTCGATTGTAGTATCCGGTAAAACAATGGCTTCCATTGCTCTTTTGGACGCTCGCTGTAATGCGTTACCAGTTTCATCATGGTGTCTTGTACAATATCTAAAGCATCATCGGAATTTTGAGTCGCCACTTGCGCCATACGATACGCTTTCTTCTCAACCTCCGCTAAAAAATTCTGCATGGTTAAACTGTGAGCCTTAGAACTGTGAGCCTTAGATTGTTGTCGCGACCGAACCGGCTCTTTTACCCAAAGGGAATAATAAGAACTTATCAGTTGCATCTTCGTTTCTCCAGAATACCCCAGAGCGACACTGGCTTCAACGTCGCTCCGGAGCTGGTTTAAGCTAACCAATCGTTTTATTCCGCATCCGCAGTCGCGTTCACTTTTACCGCAATTTTAACCACACTCAACGTCAAAGTTTCGCTGGTAAATCCACCAATTGCGTGAAGCTTATCTACCGACTTGCCACTATCAAGTTCTTGTTGTAACTCGACCGTAAAATCAGCAAAACTGGAGAAAGCTTTGACACTGTTTTCGTCACGAATGGTATAGATGCCTCGCGCGTATTTCGGGCTCAAAGTTACGTCAGATTCAAAGTTGGCTATATCGGTTCTTATTGCGCCTTGAATCAGCTTGTAAATACCGGCTTCACCGTTGTTAACAATGTTGATGACTAAAGCTTGTTCAGTAATCGTGCTAAAAGCCACTTCATCCGTTTCAGGCCAGTCGACGTAAAGCTGACTTCTACCCTCTGAGTAATCAATGACCGAAATCGCGTTAAAATCTGCAGGAGCTGAACCAAAGGGACGTACAAATCCACTCACTCGAATGGGATCGCCATTCTGGTTGCCCGTCACCATCAATTGCTCAACAGAAACTTCATAGTTTTCCGGATCAGCATCAAAAGAAGGGTCTATGCCCGTGCCGCTAAAGTCATAGCGCGCAGGAGAACGTGCATTTAACGCCTGTAAATCGAGCGTTAGAGTCGATTCGTCGTCCGATACCTGATGCCCGGCGACAAAACTTAATCGCATTTTTACGCCGCCTTCAGTTGCGTCCATACGCACCGAATCATCTTCAATTAAGATGTCACCCAGAATAGTCACCGCCTGACCGACGGATAAATCAGTGATGCTCAATTCAGAATCGTTTTGACGGGGTTTAACCACGCGAGTGGAATCTGAAACATCAACCGCTAACGATTGATGGAAGGCAACCTCACCGCTGGTTCGGATGACGGTAGCGCCGTGAATCGTTAAGGTATTACCATTTCTAGCAGTAATCACACCTCTGGCGGCATCTTTGTCAAAACCGGGTACACTGGAACCTGCAAGTACGGTAACCGCGGTAAATTCACGATCTTCGGTAACGAACTCGCCTTGGGCAACGGTGGCTGTTCCCTGGTCCATATTTGCGAGTTCCGCCAACCCTTCCGAGCCGTTGAACACGTCGCCATTGATGACAAAGCTGGTCTCGTCAGTGATGTGAACGTTTGCTCCACCGAAACGGCCATCGGTTCGGTGAAAGGGCCGCACTGCAATGCGATAAAACGATTCATCTTCGTTCACTCGAATGAGAGGCCCACGCAGACGGAATTCTTTGCTAACCACCGGGTCAACTTCGGCTGTAATAAACGGTTCTGTTGTAATGGTCACAGGGTCCGCATCGAGATTCACATCATGAGACGCAGAGAGATTAAAGTCGACTTCCAGTAGCGCTGCTCTACCGCGTGCAATCACCAACGGATTGTCGGCATCCAGCTGCAGGGTTAGCGATGTCTCAACGAGTGGCTCACCGTTTTCATCGACCATAGTTGCAGGCACAATGTTGCCAGCTTTCTCAACCTGTATGTCGGCATTAGCATAATTTATCGTAATAACTCCGGAAGTGTAGACACCGGCCGGAATGGTTGCCGCTGCCGCTAATTCGGTTAAATCGATATAACTGGCAAAGTCGACCTGCTGAGGCGAGGTAAGCACAGACACCTGAGTTCCGTCCTGCCGGCTTAACTCAAGCCCAGTTACCTCAACCTGATACAGCATAAAATCGCCATCAGCGTCAGTGACACCGAGAAATACTTTACCGCACGCTTCGCTTGAAGAATCCTCATCTTGGGTTTCACAAGCAACCGCCTGCTCTTCGTCTGGATCGGGTTCACCGGAATAGCTTGAGTCGCTGCAGGCCGACAAGCCTGACAGTATAAAAATAAGGAAAAATGAGTAGATAATTGCTTTGTTTTTCATAGTTACGCCTCCATTGTTGTAACTATTAAAACGATTGGTCAGCTCAACGGTCGACAAGCCGACTTAATTTTTATCAAAATGGTCGCATATTTCAAAATTAGGCCTATTGGTTCACACGATTCTACTCTTTTACAAAACCTCATCCACTTAGGCCGTTTATTTCTACCAACTGCTCGAATCAATCGCTTGGTGTTCGTCGCTTTTCCATTTTGGCAAAAACTTCAATGTAGACCGAGCTGTTACCCTCATCCACCAACTGGTCGATAACTTTATTGATATCTCCAACATGAACTGGCTCTGCGGTTTCCTCCGAAGCTCCAGCACGACAATCGAATGCCCAATAGTGATTTTCGTTCTTCAGGGGCTTATTTCGCTCCCGCTTCACGTATTTTTTGATCTCGTGCTTTACTGCCTCGACACGTCGCGCATCAGCGATTTTGGGGTCTGTCAGGCTAAAGGTCTTTTTCATGATTAATCCAGATTATGGGTGAGGAATAGACGTGATTCCGCTAGCAATCGACCAGTATAAAATAATTCGGCCTCATTTACGAAGATTCAAATGGCCTTAAATCGCTAAACATAAATTAAGGGCGCATAAACTCAAGACTTAACTGATGCATTTTAAGACGTTCGTGGTCGATCTGCTTATCCAACTGCAACATGGTCAATTTCATTTCAGGCGAAACGTCTTTACTCTGTGCGCAAATCGTAACTGCTTGATTTCGACCACTTTCTTTTGCTATGTACAGCAAATTATCAACCAGCTTTACCGATTCATCCCAGGATAGCCAATGCTGATCCTGCTCTGAAAATGGAAACAATGCATAACCCATCGACATGGTTACTGGGATTTCCACATCAGAAGATTTTATCTTTGTAGAATTTCTGACCTCTAACATACGCTGACAAAATTGACGAACACCATCGAGGTTGGTATCGAAAAGAACGATCAGAAACTCTTCACCGCCCCAACGAACGGCGATATCACCATTGCGTAAATTGTTGGTTAAATCATTTGATACCTTAATCAATACATCGTCGCCAATATCATGCCCGTGTTCATCATTAATGCGCTTGAAGTGATCAATATCGAGTAAGACGAGACCAATTTTGTTTTTTGCCATATTCTCGGTTGCTTTTCGTCGAACCACCGTACTGGCCAGTTTGTCTTGTATTTCACCGATAAATCGACGATTGTGCAGCTTAGTCAACGGATCGCGTAACGCCTGTTCTTTAAGTTTTTTATTCAACACATCCAACTTGTGATTCTTTACAGCGATGATTTTGTTTCGGCTGACCATGTAAAACAAACCAGCTCCAATCAACGACACAAGAATGACCGCAAAAAGAATCATTCCCCGTTGATTTTTCAACTCGGCAGCGTTCAACAGGTTTTGTTGATTAAGTCGTTCGATTTCCCGCTGACTCTTTTCACTTTCGTAGATTTTCTGCAGCTCCAGCACTTTTTCGCTGTTGGTGGTTTTAATCAAACTCATCGAGTCGGTGTACAGACGCTTATAAAACTCCAAAGCCTTTTCATAATCACCCATCAGTTCGTAGATAATGGAAAAGTCTTCCAATGCCCACAACATCGACTGTTTATGCTCGAGTTTAATGTAAACTTTGTCGGCCTTTTTTAACGCTTCTATTGCTTTTTCATATTGCTCCAACGCTCGGTGCGCGATCGACATATTGTTGTAAGATACGGCCATCTCGTATTCACTTTTATATTTTCCTGCAACCTCAACGGAGTCTTTCGCCACATCAACTGCCTTTTGATAATCTTTTTCTCTTAAGTGTTGATTTTGTAATTGAATCATGGCGCGCAAGAGTGGTTTAAATGCGCCGATCGACTCTGCATTTTGTAAGATCTTCTTACGAAACTCGTTAGACTGGTTGATGTAGTGCTGGCGAAGTTCAAGTGCCGCTTTTTCATCTTCTTCGTTTTCGGCACTGTTTGCTTCAACGGCCTGTTGAGTGGCAAGCATGTAATAAATATTCATTTCATTCGAATACGAAAACATTTTGAAAAAATCGTCTTTATACTGTTCTGCCAACGCCCGCATTTGATGATTGGTTTTAAGCGATTCGTGGTACTGTTGCATGTAATACTGAATATTGACTAATTGAGAAAGCACTCCTACCTGTAGGTGGGTATCACCTATATCTTCAGCCAACAGCAGTGCATCGTTTAACTCGACGATGGCCTCTTCGTACAAACTACTTAGCGATCGTTGTTGTCCTTTGAGGTAAGAATAAGTGGCTCTAACTGATTTGCTATTGTTTTGCGCTTGCTCTCGAACCTTATCTAATAAGGGTTTCGCTTCTTTCGCCTGTACTTCAGCCAACAATAAATTTATCTCGGACAACAGAAGCCAGACTCTAGCATTGGAATCTAGTTGTTCGGTTCGATTGGCGAGTTTCTGATAAACCTGTTTCGCGAGTTCGGTTTTACCGACTTTGTGGTAGAGTTGAATCAAACGATAATGAGCTTCTCCATCCAGCGCCAGATTATCAGAGTCACCTTCAATTCTGCTAGACAGATACTCGATGGCTTGAAACGGATTTTCGTGTTGATTCGAATAATAAAAGGTGTGCCATGGGCGATCCGACGAATGAGCCATCAAAGAGGCCAGTAACAAAGCACCGATAATAAGTTTTATTTTCAATTCTTAACTTCTCAAATTATGTTGGTGATGCAGCAGTGGCGACACGGAACACTTGGTAAGAGCTGTTCATGTTTGTTACCCCAGTTTTATCTTTTTATCATCAGCAACTCACGGTTGACGCTGAAACATCGCATATTGATATTTGCGATTAATATTAGATTATTATTAATATTAGAACAATCGTGTTGCTGCAGCTGAAAAAGCAAGCAGGTTCAGGCTAATTAATTACAAACTTTATTGAAAGAAATGTTTTTATTTCAATGAATTAGGTGGTCATTACGCAAACTCAATTGCATTTAGTTTTTTGGTTTGAGTTGACATTCGGAATGTACATTTTGCGCAATAATTAGTCTAACCTGGCGGGAACTCGATACAATTGGCATCGATAAAATGAAAAAGGGGTCGACCGACCCCTTTTCTTTAGCGGTTAAATAAGTTCTACCGTCGGCTTTCGTCTCGAGTTTGTTTAAACTCGGTGCCCTCATACCAATTAGGCCACTCTTTAGAAGCCGCCAGCAATACGCCCGTTTCAAAAAACACGCGAATGTCGGCTATTGCACTGTCAAGACTCCACAGTTCACTGAACTCATCACAAGGTTGGTGGTAGCAACGACTTTTCAACTCACTGACCTCTTTGTAAATCGCCGCCTGCTTGGCATCCAACGGTTCACTACCGCCGCCAGCATAAATCGCAGGAACGCCCTTCTTTGCCAAACTGAAATGATCGGAGCGGTAAAAACCGCCACGCTCAGGAGTGGTTTCGGCAACCAATGCCCGATCTTGTCGCGCTGCTGCTTTGGCGAGATAATTTTGCAGTTCTGACTTGTTAAAGCCAACGACCGTCATATCTTTCATTAAGCCAGATACGTTAAGGCTGTCCATATTGATCACGCCAACCGTGTTTTCCAACGGGTAAACTGGATTATCAGCGTAAAATTTTGAGCCCAATAAACCTTGTTCTTCCGCACCTACGGCGATAAACGAAACCGAACGCTCCGGACGTTGTTTTAATTGCTGAAAGGCATCTGCCAATAAAATCAATGCACTGGTTCCGGTGGCATTATCCAATGCACCGTTGTAGATATTATCGCCTTCTTTGTCAGGATGGGTTCCCAAATGATCCCAATGCGCCATATAAATAATATGTTCGTCGGGACGTTTACTGCCCGGTATGGTCGCCATTATGTTGTGAGACTTTGAACGTTTGATGGTATTGCTGACCGCAACACTGGCTTTCAGATTAAGCGGCTGAGCCTTAAAAGTATTGCTCTTGGCCTGTTGCTTTAGCTTATCAAAATCGAGGCCACCTTTTTTCATCAGCTCCCGGGCCTTTGGTTCAGTGATCCACATTTCTATGTCAACGACAGGATCGCTGTTTTTGCCTTTGGGTAACTGAAACTGAGGTCCGCTCCAACTGCTTTCGACCACATTCCAGCCATAGCTGGCAGGTGCAGTTTCGTGAACAATAATTGCGCCTGCTGCGCCCTGACGCGCGGCTTCTTCGTATTTATAAGTCCAGCGACCGTAATACGTCATGGCTTTACCAGTGAATAAATCGGGATCTTGCGTGGCATAACCGGGATCGTTGACCAAAATAACGACCGTTTTACCTTTCACATCGACCGCCGCATAGTCATTCCAGTCAAATTCTGGCGCAACAATACCGTAACCCACAAAAACAACATCTGAATCTTTTACTGCCACGGCGTCTTTTAGCTGGCTTGAGTTGGCAACAAAGTCTTTACGATATTCGAACTCGATATCCCCTATCGAAAGATCGATGGTTGGTTTTGACTCTACCGACACCAGAGGTACCGCTTGAGTGTAAGAATCACCATTTCCAGGCTTTAAACCCAAGGTCTTAAAATGTTGAACCAAATAGTTAATGGTCTTCTTCTCACCCTCGGTGTCTGGCGCACGACCGCCAAATTCGTCCGACGACATCACTTTGACATGGCTGGCAAAGGTATCTGAATTAATATTGTTGTAGGCTTTTTCAAATGAGGTGTCAGCTACCACGCTCATCGATATCAGGCCTAGTGCGAGATGTCTAATCAAGTCAATTCTCCTGCTTTATTCTGGTTATTCGGCCGTTATCATACCCAGCGGTAGCGCGGTCGACAAGAGTAGAGACAGGTCCAGCAGCCGGTAGTCAAAAATTTACTGACGAATTCATTGAGCTTGTCGACCAATTGGGTGACGAAACGTTTTAAAGGACAGTCACTACAAAAAAGGAAATCTCATGAAACAAACGTTAGTCATAGCGCTATGTTCTATTTTTTTAACGGGCTGTGTCGTCCATCCAAAAGCCCATCGTCATGCGCACGGGCCGGTTAAGGTGGTCACTATTCTAGACAAAGAACACAGTAACAAAGCCATAGTGGTCGTGCATAAGCGACCCCAAGCGAAACGGAAATGCTGGACGCACGGTAATCACTGGCACTGCAAACGATAGTCAGTCAACCAACGGGGATCAACCGGTGTCTTGGCAACCTTAAATGATTGGCATGGTCGTCAGAAGCGATCGCTATCAACCGTTTCCGACCGACTGTTAATGCACTCATTGTTGGAAAAGCGGACTAAAAGTCCGTTGACCTGGCCTCCCAATAACCGATAAAAACATGCTCGCGGGTTGCGTTATCAAAACCGGACACCCTGCCCATGAACAACTGTTCATCGGCGGCATCTTCCTGATTGTCTTTAACGTCACCCAGATCCATGTCGTACTCGTGCATTTCGACTGGCTTTCGAGGTTCAAATATCACCGACACCATCTTTCCAAGAAAGCTTTGATAAGCATTCACATAACTTGGATACATCTTCTTTTTGGCCATTTGCTCGGACAATTCCTGATACTTATCGAGACTCAGCCGCGGCTTGGCAACCTGATCAGGCGTAAGATCTGGACGATACAAAGCGGTAATCATAGGCGTTTCTCCCAGGTACTGCACCGAGATTGCCGCAGCGCCGAATCCCGCCTTCCTGGCTTTAAAGTCGAACACGTTAAATTCGCTTAACGACATTGCGTGTTGCGTTTTAACTGGCGACAAATCTTGAACGTACAAAGTTGAATACTTCAGTTCATCCTTGACCAAGACAGTATCGATTTCTTTCAATGAGTAACCGTCTGTAAACGCTTGCGCCATGGTCGCTTCGTGCGACCTGGCGTCGAGCAGCGTATAGAATTGCCAAGGTGTCGACGCAGGACGCCAGGCAACATTGATGAAAACGGTATTGTCGACACGATAGGTATCGGTACGCACCGGCCAAAAACCCGACTCTCTTAACCAGGGCATTAAGCGGGTGAATTCGTTTAATGGTTGCTTGAAGAATGCTAAGTCTGGCGCCAAACTTCGGGTCGGCCAAACGATTGCTTCTTGCATGGGTATTGGCTGACCATCTAATGGTCTCCATTGTAGAAATTGTTCTTCCAACGTTTGAATCGAAACTAAGCCTTTGTCAAAGGCCAGCGGTAAGGGTTTTCCTTCTTTTTCCAAACGAACTCCCAGTTGTGGGTAGCTGCTTAATCCGCTGCTGCCGACACGACCAATCAATTGTCCTGCTTGAACCTGAGATTGTTGGTTTGGCTTTAGCTTGATGTAGTTATTGAAGGCAAGGTCGTCTGGTGACGACAAAGATTGAGCCAGTCGACTCGCATCGTTCGGGCATAACGATGCAGCAATCGATCCTTCTTTTAAATACGCATAAAGCGCACGGCTACCATCGTCGTGGGCAATCCATAAATGATTGCCATACCTAGGAATTATGGTATCCGATTCCGGTGTATCAAGGCCCAAATCGTGATCAAATTGCCCAATGGTTGAGTTATCCGGCGCGCCACGCCAGCAGGCTATTACCTTGCCCTTTCGCATCGCGCGAACTGGCTTTCCGTATACAAAAGCATTATCGGCATCGTCAGATTCGAAATACTGCCATTGGCCTTTAATAAATCGCGTCGCCTGAATAAGATACATTGACTCCTGTCGTTCCCACTTCAAGTATTCGCGATTGGCCAGTGAGTCGCCCGACACGGGAAACTGGTATGCTTGCAGACTCTCAAAGCACAGGCTTAATACAACCGCCACTAAATAATTGCGCACTCTCAATATTTTTGCTCCCAGATTTATGACCACCTAGCAATCATTCACCAGCAATACTGTAACTGGATTATTGACCGGTTTCTTATTACTGATACTCAATTCTCGTATGTTTTTTAAGCGCTAAAGGTCTATACTGATTTAAACAATAAAATAATCTATTATTGCAATATGTCAGTGCGTAACTGACATTCGCTATGGCTAATGCTTAATGAAAATAACCGCCGAGTTCGATAAGATTAACCTGAAAAAGTTGATTGACCACGCTTATATAGGCGTTGTTATTCATCAACTGGACTCTTCTGTTGTTTACGCCAATCCGACCGCACTGAAACTGCTGCGACTCAGCTTTGAACAAATAATCGGGAAAGACGCCATGGATCCACAATGGCATTTTCTCGATGAATTTGGCCGAAAATTACCTGTCGAAGAATACCCCGTTAATCGAGTTCTCAAATGGAAGCAACCGATCCGTCAGGAGGTGCTGGGCGTGATCGACAGCAGTGAAGGCGATACCTCCTGGTTTATGATCGACGCTTATATCGAACTCGATAAACAGTCCGAATTTGGATTCGTGGTGGTCACTTTTTCCGACATCACCGATAAAAAAACGGATTTTTCCTATTTCGACGTGGTGGAACACGCGCAAGATGTCATCATAGTGACCGACGCCGAATCTCTTGAAGCACCCATTGGCCCGAAAATTGTTTACGTGAATAAAGCGTTTGAAAACCTTACCGGATATTCGACTGAAGAAGTTATTGGTGAAACGCCGCGTATGCTACAGGGCAAATTTACCGACAAGGAAACCACCGACCGAATAAAGCAGTCACTTATCAAAAAGGAACCAATAAGAGAAACCATTCTAAATTATGGTAAAGATGGACACCCTTATTGGCTGGATATGATAATCATTCCACTAACCAATCGACTGGGCCAGGTAACGCATTTTGCCGCCATTGAACGTGATGTAACCGAGCAAAAGTTTTATGCCGAACAGTTGGAAAAACGCAATAAAGATTTGCGAGAATTGAAGAATAATCTTCAGGACATAGTAGACAAACAAACTGCCCAACTAAGAGAGGCCAACTTAAAATTAGAGAGAATTGCCTATTTTGATGTTTTAACCGACCTTCCTAACCGGCGCTATTTTCAAGACCAACTGGCAAAACAGATCGCTTACACAAAACGCCACAAGTTGACATTAATGTTCGGTATCGCAGACTTAGATGACTTTAAGCGTATTAATGACACCTACGGGCATGCCACAGGTGATCAGGCTTTGGGAATTGCGGCACAAGTCTTTAAATCGATTTTTCGCCGTGAAGACGCGTACGGAAGGATGGGTGGTGAAGAATTTGTATTTGCGGTACAGGTCAAAACCAAAAAAGATGTTGAGTCTATTTGTCGGAAACTCGTTCAACAATTTGCCAAAATTAGTGTTCCCATTGAAAACGGTGAATCGATGGGCATCTCAGCCAGCATCGGTGCACATTACGAAAAAGTAAACGAAGAAACCACCGCAGAATCACTGTATAAAAAGGCGGATCAAGCGCTCTATCAAGCAAAAGCCGCCGGAAAAAAATGTTTTCGGATTTTTAAAAGCTAATTCAAGATTAGCCATCGAAGCTAATCAACACCATCAAAGCTATTAATGTTTAGTGACTCATACTTGATCTGACACTTTACAAACTACAGCCTGACATAATCGTACAGCTTACGTTTCAGTAATTGGCGATTAGTGGACATAAATATACGAGTGGTCGATCGGCAGAAATTGCCATGAAGCGCACACTGGTCCTCCCCCTTTTCAAGGGGGAGTTAGAGGGGGTTAAACTGGACGTTCAAAAAATACCTAGGTTGAGTAGTAGACGGTTAGTGCGTTCAACCCCACCTAACCTCCCCTTCGCAAGGGGAGGAACTATGAATCTTTTACATATAAGGCGGACACTGGTCCTCCCCCTTTTCAAGGGGGAGTTAGAGGGGGTTTAACTGGACGTTCAAAAAATACCTAGGTTGAGTACTAGACGGTTAGTGCGTTCAACCCCACCTAACCTCCCCTTCGCAAGGGGAGGAACTGTGAGTCTTTTACATATAAGCGAGTATCAACAATGTGATGCGTCATGCCAAACCTAAAATCCCCAATGTCCGCTATAAGATATCAACAGAAGCCATATTGTTAGTTTATATCAAACTCTTACCCTCAAAGTTGTAAGTTTAAATTCATACTAGTCCAATTAATGGATGTCAGTGCCAGTCGTTCCCCTCGACTTAATTTAATAATCTTTCGGCTTGCTGACTTGTCTGCCGCCTCAGCAAAATACACCGACATCACTTAAACATCGATATTACTTAAACATCGATATTACTTAAACATCAACGTAACCTACTGACTACTGGGTTTGCTGTCCTGCTGTTTCTGTGCGCGAGCTTAA
>JBPEWV010000139.1:0-42081 GCA_052032335.1 Pleionea sp.
ATCGGTGAGAGCCACCCATGACTTCTTATTAGAAGAAGATATCGTTCGACTCAAGCCTCTTATTTTAGACGAGTATTTTGATGCGGTGGAACTAGTGTGCGCCAAAAGTCGTTCGGGAACGATTGTTGGATTTAGTGGGGTTTTAGACGGAAATATTGAGATGTTATTTATTTCTCCTGAGTCAAGGGGTAACGGTATAGGCGCAGCGCTGATTAAGCATGCGATCGAGAGTCAAGCGGCAAAAAGAGTTGATGTAAATGAGCAAAACAAACAAGCTTTAGGCTTCTACGAGCATCTAGGATTTTCCGTGGTTGGAAAGTCAAGTTTGGATGGACAAGGAAAACCTTATCCCATTTTACACATGGAACTCTAGGGTTTAACTTAATACCAATCAATCCACGCGGTTCAGACTTTCTATGTTTAAAATCTAAGGTTGAAGTGGTCTATCTCTCACTTAAGCATATATACGTATTAGTTGCAGCTTAATATGAAAATTTCATCAAAGTTGAGGTGCTAAACTTGGAAAAAGGACATTCCAGATAACAACGTCTGAAAAGGGATGATAGAAATAGTTAATTAGCAACAGTTTAAATAGAAAAGCGCCGATTTCGGCGCTTTTCTAATTCAACGATTTAGGTTAGTCGTTGCCTAACTTTTTGTACTTTATGCGGTGCGGTTGATCGGCATCGGCACCGAGTCGACGTTTACGGTCAGCTTCGTAGTCGGCGTAGTTGCCTTCGAACCAGACGGTTTCACTGTTGCCCTCGAACGCCAAAATGTGCGTTGCGATTCGATCCAGGAACCAGCGGTCGTGCGAAATAACAACGGCGCAACCGGGAAACGCAAGTAACGCATCTTCCAGTGCTCGTAACGTTTCAACATCAAGGTCATTGGTTGGCTCATCAAGCAGCAATACATTACCACCGCTGCGCAGTAGTTTGGCCAGGTGTACTCGGTTGCGTTCACCTCCGGATAAATCTTTAATGTGTTTCTGTTGGTCACTGCCTTTAAAGTTAAAGCGACCAACGTAAGCTCTAGAAGGTACTGTGTAATTGCCTACGGTAATGTTGTCAGAGCCGTCAGAGATTTCTTCGAATACGGTTTTTTCGCCATCGAGAGCATCGCGAGATTGATCAACGTACGCCAGCTCGACCGTTTCACCAATGGTGATGGTTCCGGCATCGGGTTTTTCCTGGCCCATTAGCATTTTAAACAAGGTTGACTTACCGGCACCGTTTGGGCCGATAATACCAACAATACCACCTTGTGGCAGACGGAAGTTCAAATCAGAATATAAGACTTTATCGCCAAAATTCTTTTGTACTCCTTCGGCTTCAATCACCTGGCTGCCCAATCGAGGACCGGGCGGAATGTATAACTCGCGCGTTTCATTTCGCTTTTGAAATTCTTGCGACGATAATTCTTCGAATCGAGACATACGGGCTTTGCTTTTTGCCTGTCGCCCTTTTGCGTTGGAACGCACCCACTCCAGTTCTTCTTTCATGGCTTTTTGATGCGCGGTCTCTTTTTTCTCTTCCATTTCAAGACGTTTTTCTTTCTGTTCCAGCCAGGAGGAGTAATTGCCTTCCCAGGGAATGCCATGACCACGGTCGAGTTCGAGAATCCAACCGGCGGCGTTGTCGAGGAAATAACGATCGTGGGTTACCGCGACTACGGTACCTGTGAAGTCGTGCAGGAATCGCTCAAGCCAAGCCACTGATTCGGCATCGAGATGGTTGGTGGGCTCATCAAGTAACAGCATGTCGGGTTTCGATAACAGCAATTTACACAAAGCGACGCGACGTTTTTCACCGCCGGACAAATGACTGACATCGGCATCCCAGGGCGGTAAACGCAATGCCTCTGCTGCGCGCTCTAATGTTCGATCGATTTCCCAGCCGTTGGCGGCGTCAATTTTATCTTGCAATTCGGCTTGTTCTGCAAGCAGTTTGTCGAAGTCGGCGTCGGGCTCGGCAAATGCATTGCTGACTTCTTCAAATCGTTTAAGCCATTCTTTGACTTCGCCAAGCCCTTGCTCAACGTTGCCTTTCACGTCGAGTGATTCGTCGAGCTGAGGTTCTTGTGGCAGATAACCGATATTAATGCCCGGCTGAGGTCGCGCCTCGCCGTCGTATTCGGTATCGACGCCAGCCATTATGCGTAATACGGTGGATTTTCCAGCACCGTTTAAGCCGAGTACGCCAATTTTTGCTCCGGGAAAAAACGACAGAGAAATATCTTTAATAATGGTTTTATTGGGCGGCACCACTTTGCTCACCCGATTCATGGTATAAATATATTGCGCCATAACTTCACTTTCGTTTTGCTTGAATTTGGGGTGATTTTAACAGCAATCAGCAAAAATTGTGAGGCGCGGCTGAACTTTTCTGAGGAAGCAGAATGAGACAAATAATTACAGCGGTTCTGATGGCGATTGCATGGACTCTCTTGGTCGGGTGCAGTCAAACGATGCCTTCGCAAAAAGCGATGCAGTTGCATCAGATGGCCGATCAGCGAAGCCAAGATTTGTCGCTATTTAGAGCCGTATTAAAAAGTGGAACGATCGAAGAAAAACAGATCGCGGCGCTTGGACTGGGACGCATAGGAGGCGCTGCACCGGCCGAGATTTTGCTTAATGTGTTAAATGATACCAGCGTCGAGGTGCGTCGAAAAGTGGTCTTGGGACTTGGCTTAACGGGCGAATCATCGGCCACAAGTGCGTTGGTCGAGCAGTTTAAAATTGAACTGGACCCAGCGGTACGAAATGAGATTTTACTGTCGTTGGGCAATCTCGGCGGACCGGTTGCGTATCAACATTTGATCGCGACTTTGCTTGATTCTGAGTCGATCAATGTGCAGCAAGGATACGCGGCTCAAGCCATTGGTCTGTTATTAACTTGGCATTCAGATGATGTTTATCTGAATGAATTTCAGCAGGTGCCGACGTTACTGCAGCTTGCCACCGGAGAATCTTTTGCAGCCACTCAGGCGGCGTTTGCTTTGACCCGTCTTCCGGAAGAACGATTATCTCAACATGCCCACGCGTTAACGAAATCGATCGCAAAAGCGAAGAATATCGACGCCGCTACGTTTTTGATGAGAGCATGGGGGCGGCAAACCAACAAAGAGGATTATCTGGCCATTTTTCCTTTGCTGCAGTCCAGTCATCGGGGGGTGAACATCGAAACTATTCGAGCCCTGCAGTCGTTAGTGGATAAACCTTTGGTGCGACAGATATTGATTACCAAACTGGACCATCAAGACACGCATGTTGCTGCCACGGCTTTGGCTGGTTTATTGGGTCAAATGGATGAGCGTTCGTTACAGCCCCTTATCTCGAGAGTTTTGAACGACAAGCGCTGGTGGCTGAAAGGTCTGGTGGTGGATTACCTGTTGCAAAATCAGCCTCTGAAATTAAAGCCATTGCTGGCCAATGAGTTAGAATTGGCCCCACGCTGGTTTCGGGTCAAGTTGTTTACAGCCGTCAAACAGGCTTACCCCGAACAACACAGATCGTTGTTTAATGACTTTGTAAAAAAATACGACTGGATCACCGAAAACGACTCTGATTTAGAACGAGTGCTCAATCCAAAGGCTGACTCGGGGATTGATGGAAATCCGGTTCGATTTAACGAAAGCGCGGCCGATGTTTTCGTCAATGCGAACCAGTTGATCGAGATCACGACCAATCGAGGAGCGTTTCAAATTCAACTGTTCTCCGAAGCGATGTATACCGCTCACAACTTTACGCGACTGGTGAATCAGAGTTTTTACAATGGCTCGATATTCAGTCGAGTGATCCCCAATTTTGTGGTCCAAGGTGGTGAGCATCATGGCGATGGTAGTGGAACGGTCGGGTACAGCATTCGGGAAGAAATAACGCAACGGTCGCATTTGCCGAGAACGGTGGGGATGGCAACTATGGGTAAAGACACAGGTGGCGCTCAATTTTTTATTAATCTCGCACCGAATTTACATTTGGATCGCCGATACACAATTTTTGGTGAAGTGATTTCTGGTTGGGAGGTTGCAAAGAGACTCAACCTGGGGGACTGGATTATTACTGCCGAAGTCGTTGAGTAAGCAAACAATAGATCAGCCATCGAGACCGTTTGATGCACGCACACACCAACGCCCATAAAGGTAATGAAAAAGCGCTCAAATCAGCGTTTTTTATTATTTTTTTCTTTATGATTGTCGAGGCCATCGGAGGTGTGGTGTCTGGCAGCCTGGCTTTGCTTGCTGACGCCGGACATATGTTAACCGATGCTGCGGCACTGGGAATGGCCTGGCTTGCGTTCGTTGCCGGGCGTCGCCCGCCAGACGCCGCTCATTCTTATGGCCATCAGCGTTATCAGGTACTTGCAGCGTTTGTAAACGGGCTGTTTCTGATTCTGATTGTTTTGTGGATTTTGAGTGAGGCCATCGAACGCTTTCAAAATCCCAATAAAATAAATATCGCAGTGATGTTAAGTGTGGCGACCATTGGACTGGTGGTTAATCTGATCACCTTTAAAATGCTCCATGGTGGTGAGACAAGCAACCTTAATATCCGCGGGGCCATGCTGCATGTTTTGAGCGACTTGCTGGGTTCGGTTGCTGCCATTATTGCTGGGCTGATCATTTATTTTTATAACTGGCTTTGGATCGATCCTGCTTTGTCTCTGGTTGTAGCGGCACTGATCGTTCGCAGCGGTTGGTTCTTGATTAAAGATTCGATACACATATTACTGGAAGGGGTACCGCAACATATTGATGTCGATGCGGTGAAGCAGCACCTCGAGTCGTTGGATCCGGCGATAGAAAACGTTCATCATATTCATACCTGGAGTTTGAATAATGAAGAAGTATTGATGACCTTGCATTTGAAAATGAAGCGCATCGACAATGTTGATCCGTTACTCAAACGACTTCATCTTGAGCTGGAACGGAAATTTAATATTACCCACGCGACCATTCAAATTGAAAAAAATTATTGCAGCAGCCAACTAGAACAGTTTTAATTGGTTGTTATTTTCAAATTCATAAACATATTAAGTAACCCATAAAAACTAATAATGAAGCTCTTTATTCAATTTTTAATAATCGTTTTAATGACACTTGGCTTATTTTCTTGTGCGACCTATCGCCCGTCGAATACAGAGAATCTTTGCGAAATTTTTCGCGGCGAAACCGATTGGTATGAGGCCGCAGTCGAAGCCAGTGAGGAATTTGGAACACCCATATGGGTGATGATGGCGATCATGCATCAGGAGTCGCGCTTCCGACACGATGTGCGCGCGCCAAGAGATTACATTTTGTGGGTTATTCCCTGGGGCTATAAATCGTCGGCCTACGGATTCGCTCAAGCCAAAGACCCGGTCTGGGGTGAGTTTCAAGAGGATTTCGATAGCGGTGCCGATCGCGATGATTTTTACGACGCCATTCATTTTATCGGTTGGTACACCAATAATACACAGCGACGTCTAAAAGTATCTAAGTGGGACGCTTACAACCAGTACCTGGCTTACCACGAAGGGCAAGGTGGATTCAGCCGGGGAAGCTACAAAAAGAAACCTTGGTTAATAAAAGTCGCTCATAAAGTGAAAAACAAAGCCGCCATGTTTAATCAGCAGTTAAAAAGTTGTAAAGATGAACTGGATGACGCTATTGATGGCTGGTTTTAGACATGGCGACGCAATATATTCTGTCCTGAATTGGTAATATTGCTGGTGCGATTCTCGCTAGTGGTAGGTTAAAATCAAGCGGTTAAATGGTTAAAGAAAAGGTAGTAGAGAGTGATGCGTAGTTTACTTATTGTAATTGGGGTGTTTTGGGCCTCATTGGGATTTACGAAGTCGATCCCACTCGAGCTTTTTGCCAAAGACAGCGAGTTTAAGTCGGTTCGATTATCACCAGATGGCAAGCACCTTGCAGCGACAATGCCACACTCTGATAGAACGGTACTGGTTGTTTTAAATCGAGAAACCATGCAGCCCGTATACGGTTTTCGTTTTGGCGAAAACGAACACATCAGTCGATTCTTCTGGGCTAATAACGAAAGACTGGTATTTACTCGAGTTGAAGAGCGTGGTGATTCCGAAATTCCGGTCAGTTACGGACAAATTTACGCTGGAAATCTCGACGGTACCAAAAGTTATCCTGTTTTCGGTTATCAAGCAGGGGGCTCATCTTCAGTTTCGCGAATGAATAAGAATAAAGCGACGGAACGAGCGTCTGGAACTATCGCACACATGTTACCCGACGATCCAGAACACATATTAGTGCTCGCTAAGTCATGGGGCAGCGGACCTGATGAGTCGATGCGATTACTGAAAGTAAATATTTATCAAGCAAAAAAGGAGCTGATCACGCGTACACCGTTTGGCAATATGCAGCTGACATTCAACTCTGATGGGTTGCCAGTGACTGCGACAGGGGTTGATTTCCGTGGTAACCGCAAGATGTTTTTTTACAAAGATCTTGAATGGAAAGAGGTGTCTGAAAAAGAGCCCATACATGCCCTCACGCCAATTTATCTTAATAAGCAGGGTGATAAATTATACTTACAAGCGCCTGTGGATGAAAAAACTACCGGTATTTACGAATACGATCTGGCTTCTAAAGAATTGAAGCTGGTGTTCAATGACCCTAAATCTGACGTCGTAGATTTAATCGTGGATAGTGATGATAATTCCATGGTTGGCGCTGTGACTATGCCTGGAAAAGTTGAATATCATTATTTTGGTGAAGGATCTGACTTTGCGAAACTGCACCAAAGTTTAACCTCGGCATTCGGTGGCGTTGGAGTCAGTATATTATCCAGCACTGATGATATGAATGAACATGTATTGTTTGTTCAAAGTGATAAAAACCCAGGCGACTTTTACCTGTTTAATCGAAAGAAGGGGTCAGCTGATTATTTATTAAGCACTAAGAAGTGGATTGATCCTGCCATAATGTCAGAGCGACGTCCTATTTCGTTCAAAGCTCGAGATGGTGAAACCATACATGGATACCTTACGCTACCGAAAGACAGTAAAAAACCAGTGCCACTAGTGACCTACGTACATGGTGGACCCTATGGTATTCGCGATGAGTGGTGGTTTGACTCACAATCACAGCTTTTGGCGAACAATGGGTTTGCCGTGTTGCAGGTCAATTACCGCGGCTCTGGTGGATACGGTGAAACCTATGAGAAAACAGCTTATAAAAAACGAAGCACCTTGATTCAGCATGATATTATCGATGGCACCAAGTGGGCGATGTCACGACCCGATGTGGAAGCTAAAGCCTGTATTATGGGATGGAGTTTTGGTGGGTACTCGGCATTAATGTCTCCATTAATTGAGCCTGAGCTATTCTCATGCAGTATTGCTGCTGCTGGTGTTTATGACGCTGTCAGGCAGGAAAAGTCGGCTGATTACGCAGCTGTCCACTCATTATCGTTTGAGGTGGATGAAAAATACGGCAAAGATGAAGATTTATTGAAAAAAGAATCGCCCGTTACTTACATTGACAAGCTTAAAGCGCCCATCATGATTGTACACGGCGGTAACGACACTCGTGTTCCTCCGGAGCAGGCGTATATTTTGAAAGAAGCTCTAGAAGAAAGAAATAAATCTTACGAATGGTTTTTCAAGGAGAAAGAAGGTCATGGATTTTTTGACCCGAAGAATCGAGTTGAGTTTTATCAACGTTCTCTCGAGTTTCTAAATAAACACCTAAGATAAACAGTAAGAGCGGCTCGGCCGCTCTTACTGTTTATGGCTCAAGAAATTTATTGGATAGATCAATTAACTAAGCTGTTCACCAGGCGACAATGGAGTTTTGGCGTAGCTTGCGCTAAAGATAGGACGTTTGAATTGAGTTTTAGCGATATCTTTGATTCGGAAATTTGGTTAAGTTACAATCGTCTTTCAAATCGAAAGGATTCTTCGTAAATGCGTTGCTAACAGATTTGCAATTTAAAATTAGGGATTAAACCGTCACAGCTCATCACTTTGGCTTTCTGGGCTTTATACATTGGGACTGATTGGAAAGTTAGATTTAATCGACATCGAAATGGACGAGTTAACTCGTCATTGAGGATTTATTGTATGTTTAAGGTTTTGACACTTCTTTTTTTTACTGGTTCTTGCTTGTTTTCCTATGCAACTGAGATACCGTTAGAGCTTTTTGCAAGAGGCGATAAATTACGTGAGGTGAAGCTTTCACCCGATGGAAAACATCTGGCTGTAACGACTCCTCAAGAAGGAAGAACCTCTTTAGTCATTCTGAATAGAAAAACAATGCAACCTACCTTTGCATATCGATTTGGAACTGGTGAGCATGTAACCACGTTTTATTGGGTGAATAATGAGCGGTTGATTTTTAAAAGAAATAAAATTGAAGGTGATCAGGAGGAGGCGAAAGATTTCGGTCAGGTTTACGCGGGAAACATTGACGGAACTCAGGCGTATCCAATATTTGGCTATCAGGTGAGTGATTCCACTACAGGAACTCATCTTGGTAATAAAGAATTTGTTTCCAGAGCATGGGGTTATATCGTTCATCTTTTACCTGACGATCCGGAACACATTATTATTCGCGCCGAAGAGTGGGCTAAGAATGACTCAGACAAGTCTCAAAAGTTGATCAAAGTCAATGTCTATTCGAGAAAACAGGAGCTTATAACGCGAACACCTTTCGGCAATATGGACATTGTTATCAATGGTCAAGGTGAACCGGTAATTGCGACGGGAATCGACTTTCACGGCAATCAAAAGGTTTATCTATTTGAAGAAACAGGATGGAACCTGGTTAATAAAAAGAATCCTCTTTATCAGTTTACACCGATCGCAATCGACCGAAACGGTGAAAAGTTATATTTAAAGGGAAGAGAAAATACGGAAGCCATTTATAAATATGACCTGAAAAGCGAGACGTACGAGTTAATCTTTAACGATAAGAAATCGGATATTTTTGACTACATTATCCACCCGCAGACTTGGAATATTGTTGGTGCTGTGACTGCGCCCGATAAATTTGAGTATCATTATTTAGACTCGAACAGTGATTATGAATCTTTGCACTCAGAATTGGTAGATGCATTTGGAGATGCGCTTCTCGAAGTGGTGTCGGTAACCAGTGATATGAATGAGTTCATTATCAAAGTAATCACTGATAGGACACCTGGAGATTTCTTTCTCTTTAACCGAAAAAGTAAATCAGCAGATTATCTTTTGAGTTCACGTGAGTGGATTCAACCAGATCGCATGACAGCAGTAACCCCCATTGACTTTAAAGCTCGCGATGGCGAACAAATAACGGGTTACCTTACATTACCTAAAAATACAGAGAAGGCCCCTTTGGTGACCTTGGTACACGGTGGGCCTTACGGTAAACGTGACTATTGGTTGTTTGATCCAGATGTTCAAATGTTAGCGAGTCGTGGCTTTGCTGTATTGCAAGTGAATTTTCGTGGTTCAGGAGGCTATGGTCGTCAATTTGAAGAAGTTGCCTACAAAAAGCGAAGTACTCTAATTCAACACGACATTATCGATGGAACAAAGTGGGCACTCGAACTTCCCAATATCGTTAGTGAAAAAGCATGTATTATGGGGTGGAGCTTTGGTGGCTACTCTGCCGTTATGTCAGCATTAATAGAGCCAGACTTGTTTCAATGTAGTATAGCTGCGGCCGGAGTGTATGACGCCGAACAACAGGAAGACACGGCTGACTATGCGAAAGTACATTCGTTGAAGTTCAAAACGGCGGAAGTTTATGGTGATTCAGAAGCTTTATTAAAGAAGGAATCTCCGATCGAGTACATTGAAAAGCTAAAAGCCCCTTTGCTAATCGTTCATGGAGGGAGGGACCGAAGAGTTCCGCCCTCCCAAGCGTTGTTATTGAGAGATAGACTGAACGAATTAAATAAACCTTATGAGTGGCTGTTTAAAAAGAAAGAAGGCCACGCATTTTTTGATTTAGAGAATCGAGTTGAGTTTTATCAACGCTCTCTCGAGTTCCTAGACAAACATCTTAAGTAAAAACAAGAGCGGCTTGGCCGCTCTGTCTTACAAGTTGAGATCGAGGTGCGTTTTTTCCAGATTTAAATACACAGAGAATAAATCACGCAGTTCGAACAGCGACTCTTCAATCATGTCGGGAATGACTTTGGTGTACATGTCGAGGTTGACGATGGCGTTTAGTGAAGAGTCTGATTTTGTCGCTTCTCTTAAGCGACTTCCTATGCCCTGGTTAACCATACCGATATCTTCGTAAAGCGCCTTTAAACCTTTAAGGTTCCAGTCGGCGCTTTGATCGTTCTTCCCTCTGAAATATTGCGCCAGTAAATACATAGAGACCACCCGGTAAATGGTTTCATTTTCGTCCGCAAGCGGTAGGTGGAATCTGGCCATGGGGCGAAAATAAGCCGTGTGCGGACAACCGCTGGTCGCCATGATCAAACCGATGAAGGCACTGATCGCTTTTTGCGCATCGGTTTTTTGGGTGGTCATCCGCTGGGAAGTTTTAACCACCAGTTTTACCTTATCAAAGGACTGTACCCGATCGAACAAAGCGGTGTACTTAGATAAATGTTTCGCTACCGGACAAGAGGGCGACTCTTTGGGTTTTAATGGGCAGTTGGGGCATTGCTTATAGCGCAGCTTGGTCCATTCGGGCGGGTTCGCGATGTAACTGTCTTTTAACTGCAGCGTTTGTTCATCCAGTTGTAAACCAACGGTTTCAGTATCGTCATCTGCCAACTGAAATCGATAGATGATGTTGTAGTAACCCATAGGTGCTCCTGTCGGATGAATTCGTAATGTCGATATAAGAGTTTTCTGAGACTTAGTAATAGCTTAGTCGAATCTGTTTATCTCGCCGCTGAATTTGTTTACAAAGTTCTCAATTTTCACAATATCTCGACATGAGTCGGTATTTTCGGATGGGTGAGTGCTTCTCAAAGGCATAATTTTTGTCGAGTGGGCGTCGACTTGGCGAAGGAATAATTTCGAATAAGCGGACGACATCGAAACCGAGTTTGGGTAAAATACGCCCAAAATTCATAGTTAAAGAGTGAAGAGAATCTATTAATGAGCATGTTACACGACACTTCGACCATTGCCCAATACGATCCCGAAATCTGGAAAGCCATTGAAGACGAGCGTGCCCGTCAAGAGGCCCACATCGAATTGATTGCATCGGAAAACTACACCAGCTGTCGGGTGATGGAAGCCCAGGGCTCGGTTTTGACCAATAAATACGCAGAGGGCTATCCGCACAAGCGTTACTATGGTGGTTGTGAGTTCGTTGATGTTGCTGAAGACATTGCCATTGATCGCTTGAAACAACTTTTCGGTGCCGATTATGCGAATGTTCAGCCGCACTCCGGCTCTCAAGCCAATTCAGCAGTGTACATGGCGTTGCTCAAGCCAGGTGATACGGTTTTGGGCATGAGCTTATCGGACGGCGGTCATCTAACGCACGGTTCGCCAGTCAATTTTTCGGGTAAGATTTATAAGTCGGTCCAGTATCCGGTAAATAGCGAAGGGTACATTGATTACGAACAAGTTGAAGCCTTGGCCGTTGAACACCAGCCGAAAATGATTGTTGCCGGATTTTCCGCTTATTCACGCGTTATCGATTGGTCTCGATTCCGTGAAATAGCCGATAAAGTCGGTGCATATTTGATGGTCGATATGGCGCATGTCGCGGGTTTGATTGCCGCAGGACTTTACCCCAATCCGGTACCGCACGCCGATGTGGTCACCTCGACCACGCATAAGACCTTAGCTGGCCCCCGCGGAGGAATTATTCTGGCGCGCAGCAATCCCGATCTGGAAAAGAAATTCAATTCATCGGTGTTTCCGGGCAATCAGGGTGGACCTTTAATGCACGTGATTGCCGCCAAAGCCGTGGCGTTTAAAGAAGCCCTGGGGGATGAGTTCAAGCAAACCCAGAAGCAGGTCGTGGCGAACTCACGCGCCATGGTAAAAGTGATGATGGACCGCGGTTATAAGATCGTTTCTGGCGGTACCGACAATCACTTGTTCCTAGTCGATTTGATTGACAAAGATATTACTGGCAAAGCCGCTGAAGAGGCGCTCGGTCAGGCGCACATAACCGTGAACAAAAATACGGTTCCGAATGAGCCTCGCTCGCCTTTTGTCACCAGCGGGTTGCGCATGGGGACACCGGCGATTACCACGCGCGGTTTCAAAGAAGCCGAAGCGACCATGCTCGCAGGTTGGATTTGTGATATTCTCGACGACATTGAAAATTCGGCCGTGATTGAGCAGGTTAAAGCACAGGTCGCGGAATTGACCGCAAAATTTCCTGTTTATAAAAAGTAAGCCGGTGATAGGGCGTCAACTTGGCGCCCAAGAAATATTGAGTTTGTTGAGGTAAGTCATGCATTGCCCATTTTGTTCGCATACTGACACTAAGGTAATCGATTCCCGTTTGGTCAGTGAGGGTGGACAGGTTCGACGTCGCCGAGAATGCGCTGCCTGTGGAGAACGTTTTACAACTTTTGAAACGGCTGAGCTGGTGATGCCCAGATTGGTAAAAAGTGACGGCTCGAGACAACCATTTGATGAAGACAAGTTACGAGCCGGCATTATGCGGGCAGTGGAAAAACGCCCGGTGAGCGTCGAGTCTCTGGAAAAAGCGATATTACAAATCAAGTCGGCTTTGCGCGCGACCGGAGAGCGGGAAGTCGAAGCCAAGTTGCTGGGTGAGCTGGTAATGGGCGCGCTTAAAGAGCTGGATCAGGTGGCCTACGTTCGGTTCGCTTCGGTTTATCGCCGTTTTAAAGACGTCAAGCAATTCAGTGACGAAATCAATAAGCTAAACTCTTCCAATACCTAAACTCATTCTAACGGCTATTTTATGGCTGAATTTAATGCTTTCGATGCAGAAATGATGGCTCGCGCTTTGCGACTGGCAGAGCGCGGCTATTGGTTAGCGCGTCCGAATCCTCGGGTTGGCTGTGTGTTGACGAAAAATAATGACATTGTTGGCGAAGGCTATCACCAGCAGTTTGGTGCTGCACACGCTGAGGTGAATGCCTTGCAGCAAGCGGGCTCGCAAGCAAAAGACGCAACGGCTTACGTCACACTGGAGCCGTGCGCTCATCATGGTAAAACCCCACCATGCGCCCAGGCGCTGATTGATGCAGGCATAGCGCGAGTGGTGTGCGCGATGCGCGATCCTAATCCCCGAGTCGATGGCGGAGGATTTCAGCAATTGGTCGATGCCGGTATTCAGGTTGATGCCGGATTAATGTCGGCAGAAGCGGCAGACTTGAACCCCGGATTTGTCAAACGCATGACCGAAAAAATGCCCTGGGTGCGCTTAAAAATGGCGATCAGCGTTGATGGCCGGACTGCCATGGCGAGCGGAGAAAGTCAGTGGATCACCGGTCCTTCAGCGCGTCGAGATGTTCAAATTTTACGTGCCCGACACGATGCTATTATTACAGGCAGCGGTACTCTGGCGCTGGACAATCCGTCGATGAACGTTCGGTTTGAGGCACTCGACGACCTGGTCGATACAGCGACTCGACAAGTCTTTGTACAACCCGTGAGAGTGTTGGTGGATCGGCAGGCGAGTGCCAATCTGAAGCAGAAGTTTTTCCAGATCGAGTCGCCTATCTGGTGGGTGGGCGACAAAATTCCGGTCGACCGGCTGCCCGAACACATTGACCGGAAACGTGTTTCTGGAAGCGGTGAAGCCTTCTTGATTCATCTGTTGAAGCTGTGCGCTTCAAACAACTGCAACGAGGTGTTGGTCGAAGCTGGCAGCTTATTGGCGGCGGAGTTTATCAAAGCGAGGCTGGTTGACGAGTTGATTATTTATATGGCACCCAAACTGATGGGGAGTCAGGCGCGTCCTCTGGCATTGCTGCCGTTTGATACCATGGAGCAGTCGATTAATCTGAAGTTGACTGACAGCCGTATCATAGGGGACGACTTGCGACTGACTTATCGGCTGCGTTAATTGCTTTTATCCAATCTTTAATTTGAGAGAGCCAGTTATGTTTACAGGCATTATCGAATCTGTAGGTAAAATCGCTTCTATAGAATCCAGAAGCGGTGATAAACGCTTCAAAATCGAGACGGGAAAGCTCGATATGAACGATGTGGCGTTGGGTGACTCGATTGCCTGCAATGGGGTTTGTTTGACCGTTGTGGAATTCGGTGACCGATTTTTTTACGCCGATGTTTCCGGCGAGACCATCGGACTGACCGGCTTTCGTCATTACGCACAAGGCCAACGAGTCAATCTGGAGAAGGCGTTAACGCCGACGACACGATTGGGCGGCCATCTGGTAAGTGGCCATGTCGACGGTATTGGTGAGGTGATTGAGCGCTGGAACGATGCGCGTTCGGTGCGTTTTGTTATTCGTGCACCTCATGAGTTAGCCCGGTACATTGCGCACAAAGGGTCGATTACTGTCGATGGTACCAGCCTGACTGTGAATAAGGTGAATGGAGACGACTTTGAGCTGAATATCGTACCGCACACATTAGAAGAAACCATCATGGGCAGTTATCAGGCTGGGACCAGAGTGAATCTGGAAGTGGACCAAATTGCCCGCTATCTGGAGCGACTGATTCATTACTCAGACGAAAAGCAAAGTGGCATAAGTAAAGAATTGTTAGCAAATTTTGGTTTTATTAAATAAACCGTTCGAAGACTGGTATAATTACCGTTTTTCTCATTCTCTGGTTCAAACAAAACGGCGAGCTTAATGGCATTTAGCAATATATCCGAACTGGTCGAAGACATTCGGCAAGGTAAAATGGTCATCCTGATGGACGACGAAGATCGCGAAAACGAAGGCGATTTGATCATGGCTGCCAATATGGTCCGTCCCGAAGACATTAACTTTATGGCCCGTTACGGCCGGGGGCTTATCTGTTTGACCTTGACCAAAGAGCGCTGCCAACAACTCAACCTATCATTGATGGTGCAGCAAAACGATGCCCAGTTTGCCACCGCGTTTACCACCTCGATTGAAGCCGCCGAAGGCGTAACCACCGGAATATCCGCTGCAGACCGTGCACGAACCGTTCAAGCGGCGGTAGCGCCAGACGCCAAACCCTCCGATTTGGTGCAACCGGGTCATATTTTTCCATTGATGGCACAACCCGGCGGTGTATTGAACCGGGCCGGTCACACCGAAGCTGGCTGCGATCTGGCGCGGCTTGCTGGTCTTGAACCTTCGGCAGTAATTGTTGAAATTTTAAACGAAGACGGTACTATGGCGCGCCGGCCCGATTTGGAAGTGTTTGCCAAAGAGCACGATATCAAAATGGGGACCATTGCCGATCTCATCGAATATCGAACTTTGAATGAGAAAACCGTAGAAAAATTGAGTGAATGCGAGTGGCCCACACCATTTGGCGATTTTCGACTGCACACCTACCAAGACTCAATCGATGAAGGCGTCCATTTTGCCTTGGTGAAAGGAGAAGTCGAAGCGGATAAGCCAACCATGGTACGCGTCCATGTGGCCAATGTATTGACCGACTTATTGCAGAAACAACGCGGTAAGTTATCCAGTTGGACGCTTAACCGAGCCATCGAACGCATTGCCGGCGAGGGCAATGGCGTGATTGTTATCATCGACAATCAGGAAACCAAAAAGTCGTTGTTGAATCGTCTGAATCGATATCAGCAGGAAGATCAGGGTATCGAGTCGCCCAAAGCCGACAGCAGTGCGGCTTTGAGAAACGTCGGTGTTGGTTCTCAAATTTTAGCGGACCTGGGGGTGCATCAAATGCGGCTGCTCAGTCCGGAGAAAAAATATCACGCACTTTCGGGGTTCAAGCTCGAAGTGGTGGAATACATTGAAGACAGTGAATAACGCCTCAGGCACGAATTCACTCTGAACATTTGAACTCTTTTGAGCGCGAGATGATCTCGCTAAAGAACAGGAACATTTTATGAAAACTTTCGAAGGTCAGTTGATTGCCGGAAAAGCGAAGTACGCAATTTTGGTGGCTCGATTCAACAGTTTTATTGTGGAAAGCTTGTTAGAAGGCGCCATTGATACTTTAAAGCGTCACGGTGTGGATGAAAACGACATCGAAATTTACCGTGTGCCCGGTGCTTTCGAAATGCCCATTGCGGCGAAACGTATTGCTGCGAAAAAGAAACACGATGCGATCATTGCGTTAGGAGCGGTGATTCGTGGCGGCACACCTCATTTTGATTATGTCGCTGGTGAGTGCACGAAAGGGTTGGCGCAAGTGTCGCTTGACGCAGATGTGCCGGTTTCATTTGGCGTATTGACCGTCGACAGCATTGAACAAGCGATCGAACGTGCTGGCACAAAAGCGGGTAACAAAGGTGGCGAAGCTGCACTTACCGCGCTTGAAATGGTAAACCTGTTTGAGAGTCTGGATTAATGACTTTGAAACCTTCTTTACGACGTAAAGCTCGACACTATGGTGTGCAGGCGATTTATCAGTGGCAAATGTCGGGTTCGGCATTAGCCGATATAGAAAGTCAATTTATCGAAACCATCAATCCGAAAAAAGTCGAGGTTCCCTATTTTCTGGAGTTGGTGCGCGGTGTTCTGACGAATCTATCAAGCGGCGATGAAGAAATCGCCAAGCACATTGACCGCGATGTTGAAAACATCGATCCGGTTGAGCGCGCGATTTTACGCTTGGCCATTTGGGAGCTTTCCGATCGCCCTGACATCCCTTATCGGGTTGTGATTAACGAAGCACTGGAACTGGCGAAAGTGTTTGGTGCCGAAGATGGCCACAAGTACGTAAATGGCGTTCTGGATAAAGCCGCGCGTAACTTACGACCTCTCGAACTGCGAAAATAAGGATATTTATGACGTTATCTGAGTTCAATTTAATTGAGCGCTTTTTCGTGCGTGATAATCCGCAGCGAAAAGATGTGGTACTGGGTATCGGTGACGACTGTGCCTTGTTGAATGTGCCTGAAGGACAAAGCCTAGCGGTATCGATGGATACGCTGGTTGAAGGCGTGCATTTTCTGCACGAAACCGCCGCTGCTGATGTTGCGGCAAAAGCGATGGCGGTTAATCTGAGCGATTTGGCTGCGGTTGGTGCAGAACCGGCCTGGATAACCTTGTCGTTGTCGATCCCGAAAATTGATTTAGGCTGGTTGCAGGCCTTCAGTGACAGTTTGCACGAATTACTGACCCATTATGGTTTGCAAGTCGTCGGTGGCGATACCACCAAAGGCCCACTATCGATAACCATTCAGGTGCATGGCTTTGTACCTGAAAACGTAGCCTTACGACGCAGTGGTGCAAAAGCCGGTGATATTGTCTGTGTAACCGGACCATTAGGCGATGCGTCTTTAGGACTTTTGGTCGCCGAACATCAGTTAGCGGCGCAGGGTGAGCATCGCGACCGTTTGCTAGAAAAGTTTTATCGACCGAAAGCGAAAGTCGCTGCAGGCATTGCGTTACGCAGTCGTGCCACCGCAGCGATTGATATTTCTGACGGTTTGGTGGCCGATTTGGGCCATATCTGCAAAGCCAGTTCGGTGGGCGCCATTATTGACGCTGACAAGCTGCCCATCTCAGAAGCCGCCAGAAAAGTCGCCAATGAACAGCGTGTTCTTGATTGCGCTTTAACCGGTGGTGAAGATTATGAATTATGCTTTACCGTCGATGAAGATAACTTCAATAAAGTAAAATCGGCGCTCGAAACGGTCGGCGTTGCCTGTTATGAAATTGGCAGAATCACCGGTAAGAGCGATGTGCGGGTGATAAAAGATGGTGAGACGCTGCAGCTGGATAAAGGCGGTTTTGATCATTTTGCCGCTGCCTAGTGGTTGCTCGAGGGTAGTTTTTAATGAAAGCTAACGGCGTTTCTTCGAAGGACATTTTATTGCATCCCGTGCATTGTCTGGCGTTTGGTCTTGGTACCGGCTTGTCGCCGAAAGCACCTGGCACGGTTGGTACACTATTGGCCTTGCCATTGTTTTGGTGGATGGCCGATTGGTCTTTTGCCATGTTTTTATTGACCATAATCGGGATGACCGCAATCGGGGTTTATCTGTGTGGAGAGACGGCAAGAGCATTGCACAGACACGATCATCCCGGCATTGTCTGGGACGAAATCGTCGGTTATCTGATTGCCATGATACCTTTGTCCAACGACTGGCGGGCCATGCTGTTAGGATTTGTGTTATTTCGGTTTTTCGATATAGTTAAACCATGGCCAATCGGACTGGTCGATAAAGGAGTGAAAGGAGGATTGGGCATTATGCTTGACGACATTATTGCTGGCTTTATGGCCGCGATTGTCGGCGGATTAATATGGCATTACTCAGACATTTATCGATTCTTTTTCTAGTCGCTTGGGGGCAAACGCTTGTCGCCACTGACGATTTGTCGATCCACGTTCAAGGTTTGTTTAAGAATACGGCCATCGTGAAAATCAATGGCACCGATCGGGTGCTTAAAGTTGGCAAACGCTCACCTGAAGGAGTGCTGCTGAAGTCAGCAAACGCCAGAAAAGCTGTTATTGAATACCAGGGAACAACCAAAACTCTGACCATGGGCTCTTCATCATCACTCGGCTTTGATACGACCTCGCCAACGGTGGATATTGTAAAAGACAAAAGCGATGTGATTCTGATCCGTCAGCCAGATGGTATGTTTCACGTTCAAGGCACCATTAACAGCACCCATGTTAACTTTCTGATCGATACCGGGGCTTCTAGTATTGCGATGAATCATCACACCGCCAATCGAATCGGTATTCCTTATCGTGCGGAAGGGCAAATCATTGACGCTGCTACCGCGTCAGGTGTGGTCAAAGCCTATCGGGTTAATCTGGGGAGAGTGCGTGTCGGAAACTTAACTTTGAACAATGTTATGGGCGCAGTTCTGGTGGGTGATCAGCCGGATAAAGTTTTGCTGGGTATGTCGTTTCTAAACAAGTTTAAAGTAGAACAAGACGGCAACAAGCTGGTGATTGCGACACGTCACTGAGTGCTGATGCCGCGGTTGAGTTTATATTGTTGTGTCAGAACAAGCCGCTCGTCGATTAATTCGTTCTCCCTCGAGTCCCGAGAGTCCAGCCTTAGTTACTTTCAGGCACCACGATGCGGGCGTTAAAACAAGGACGACTGCACACGCCGAAAATCCGAAAAGAAAATTGCCTTAATTGGCGAGAAAAACCGGACTATTGAAACTTGAGGAGGACGTTTCGATAGCCCCATTGTTTTACAGCAGTCATTGTTTTACCGCAGTTCTCGAATCTTCAGAAGTAACTTGTCAGCCGTCAAGCCAGCCCGTTGTAGCAGGTCGCCTGGGTCGCCGTGCTCGATAAAACGGTCTGGCAAACCAAAGTTTTTCACCTTTACGTCAAGTTGTGCGGCATTGATATATTCATTTACTGCACTACCGGCACCGCCCATAACGGCATTCTCTTCGACCGTTACTAACCAGTCGTGTGTGTTAGATAGGGAATCTAATATGGCGGTATCCAGCGGCTTGATAAATCGCATATCGATCAGGGTTGCATCGAGTTCGTCGGCGACTGTCTGGCACTCTCTCAACAGTGAACCAAAATTTAGAATCGCCAGCTTTTTGCCTTCTCTTATGCTTCGCGAACGACCGATTTCTATGGTTTGTAAGTTTTGTTCGACGCTCAATCCCGGTCCTGTACCTCTGGGGTAGCGCACCGCGGCAGGACCTTCAAATTGGTAACCTGTGGTGAGCATGTTGCGGCATTCCTGCTCGTCACTGGCGGCCATTATCACCATGTTCGGGATGCAGCGTAAATAACTCAAGTCGTATGCACCATGGTGGGTGGCGCCATCACCGCCCACCAGGCCGCCGCGATCGATTGCGAACAACACATCGAGATTTTGTATGGCGACATCGTGGATTAATTGATCGTAGGCGCGTTGCAGAAACGATGAGTAAATGGCGACCACCGGTTTGGCGCCTTCGCAGGCCAGTCCGGCAGCCAGAGTAACCGCGTGTTGTTCGGCTATGCCGACATCGAAATAGCGTTCTTTGAATTGGCGAGAAAATTCTATCAAATCGGAACCTTCGCGCATGGCCGGTGTGATGGCCATCAAGCGTTCGTCTTGTTTTGCCATGTCACAGGCCCACTGTCCGAACACATTGGAGTAGGTGATTTTCTTTTTGCCGGAGGGGAGTTTGTCGTCTTTTGGGTCAAAAATGGGCACGCCGTGGTAGGCGATGGGATCATTTTCAGCTGGCGTGTAACCTTTTCCCTTGCGCGTGACCACATGAAGAAATTGCGGTCCTTTAAGGTGTTGCATGTTGCCCAGCGTATCGAGAAGAACGTCCAGATTGTGACCGTCAATGGGACCTATGTAATTAAAACCGAGTTCTTCAAACAAAGTGCCAGGGAGCATCATGCCTTTCATGTGCTCTTCGACTCGATGCGCCCATTCCGAAATGGCAGGCATATTTTGCAGTACTTTTTTACCGCCTTTTTTGATCGACGAGTAAAACTTGCCGGATAAAATTTTAGCGAGGTAATTGTTCAGTCCACCGACGTTCTCGGAAATCGACATATCGTTGTCATTCAGAATAACCAACAAGTTGGCATCAACATCGGCTGCGTGGTTCATGGCTTCGAACGCCATGCCAGCTGTCATGGCGCCATCACCAATGACCGCTATCGCCTGCCGATCATCGCCCTTATGTTTGGCGGCAATGGCCATACCCAAAGCGGCGCTAATAGACGTACTCGAATGGCCAACACCAAAGGTGTCGTAGTCACTTTCAGTGCGTACTGGAAAAGGATGTAAACCATCGGTTTGACGAATAGTTTCGAGCTGATCGCGCCGTCCGGTTAATACCTTGTGCGGATAGGCCTGATGGCCGACATCCCAGACAATTCGATCTTCTGGAGTGTTGTACAAATAGTGCAGCGCTACCGTTAACTCTACGGTTCCCAGTCCGGCTGCAAAATGTCCGCCACAGCGACTGATGGTGTCGATAAGATATTGACGCAGCTCGGCGGTCACCGTTTTTAAATCGTCGACATCGAGCTGGCGCAAATCTTCCGGAGAATCAATGGTCGCCAATAATGGATAATTGCTGAGTGTTGCATTCATTCGGGACAAAAACTCCTGATCCAGGCAATGTTCTATCATCACCGATCCCGTTTAATTATGTGCTGGGCAAACGCTTGTAAAAGGTCGCTATTATACGGCAACTTGGCGAGGGCTTCTAACGCAAGTTGGTATTGTTTTTCGGCATGCTGATGAGCCCCCTCGAGCCCAAGCAAAGACGGGTAGGTTGCTTTGTTGGCAGCCTGATCGGAGCCTTGCGGTTTACCCAGAGTTTCGGTGTCGCTCTCGATATCCAGAATATCGTCTCTGATTTGAAAGGCGAGACCGATGGCCTGACTGAAATTTTTCAAGTGCTTAAGTTCTGCAGCCGACTTTTTGCCCGATGCGTAGTAGCCCAGTAACACAGAAGTTTCGATCAAAGCACCGGTTTTCATTTGGTGCATCTGCTCCAGCTGTTGCAGTGTCAGGGTTTTTCCGGTCGAATCCAGATCGATGGCCTGTCCGCCGCCCATGCCTAGAGAGCCAGAAGCTTGCGATAAATTTGCCAGCATAATTAACGTTTGTTCGGCAGAAATGGCTGGGTGTTTCTGTTTAATCAAACAGTCGAAGGCCAAGGTCTGTAAAGCGTCACCACACAATACTGCGGTTGCTTCATCGAATTGAATGTGGCAGGTCGGCAACCCGCGACGTAAATCGTCGTCGTCCATGCAGGGCAAGTCATCGTGAACCAGAGAGTAGGCGTGGATCAACTCGACCGCGCAGGCGGCGGCATCCAGTTGTTCGGGCTCGGCATCACACATAAGTCCGGTGGCGTAAACCAATAACGGCCGCATGCGCTTGCCCGGATTCAAGGCGCTGTAGTGCATGGCGTCGTGCAGTCGACTGGGAAACTGATCCGACGATGGTAAAAGGTCAGCTATCTGTTTTTCTACGCGCAGCCGAAACTGCTCTTTAAACTGGGAAAAATCCATTTTATTCGTTGTCGTATTCGCCGGCATCTTCGGCGACGTTAAACTCGGTTAACGCTTGCTGTTCGGACAGAATTTGAATTCGTTGTTTGGCCGACTCCAGCATCTGCTGGCAATTCTTGGTCAATTTAACACCGTGTTCAAATTTTTTAAGAGCGTCTTCGAGTGGTAAGTCGCCCTGTTCCATCATTTCAACGATCGACTCGAGTTCTTCCAGCTGGGATTCAAATGAAGCTTTTGTTTGTTTTTTAGTCATAACCATTTCCTGTTGCGAGGCGCTATTTTCTCTTAATTCGGAAGCAATGAAAACTCCGTTTCTGCCTTTACTCACCAAAGCGTTGAATTTGTGGTGCTTTTGACGTGGGGGAGTTGATGTATAATGCGCGCTGCTTAACATTTTTTATCATATTTTTCATACGGATAATTGAAACTTGATAAATAGTGACTAACCTTTTTAATTAGAAAAATATAAATTCCGACCGAGGTTTCTATCGCGTGGATATCGCAACAATAATTGGTTTATTCGGTGCAGTAGCGACCGTATGTTTAGCTATGGTGCTTGCTGGAGGGTTCGGTCAGTTCATTGATGTGCCGTCTATTCTGGTTGTTTTGGTGGGGTCGCACCTGGTTGTGCTTGGGCAATACCCATTGGGTGACTTCTTAAGTGCCGCAAAAGCAGGAATGAAAACCATATTTTTCAAATCGCCGAATTATCAGGACACCATCGCCAAAATCGTCGAATTAGCCGACCTGTCTCGTAAAGGCGGCTTGTTGTCGCTCGAAGGCGCTGAAGTGGAAGATCCATTTTTGAAAAAGGGCGTCGGCTTGCTGGTCGATGGTCACGATGGCGAGGTGGTGAAGTCGATACTGGAAAAAGACGTACAGATGGCCTCGCAACGACACGAAAACGGGGCCGCAATATTTCGTAGCCTGGCAGGTGTGGCGCCTGCTATGGGTATGATCGGAACATTAGTTGGGCTGGTGGCCATGTTGGGGAATATGGACGATCCCAAATCCATTGGTCCTGCGATGGCGGTGGCTCTTTTGACCACTTTGTATGGCGCCATGATTGCCAATATGATGGCACAGCCGATCGCAGACAAGCTTGAACTGCGTGATGTAGAAGAGAAAATTTCGCGCAAATTAATGATCGACGGATTGCTTGGCATTCAGGCAGGGCAAAACCCTCGTGTCATTGAGCAAGTGTTACTGGGGTATCTGGCGGAAGGCCAACGACCCACGGCGGAAGAGTAGCTGCCAATATGTCGGATGATAACGAAGAGTGTAAATGTCCGCCTCCGGGGCTTCCTCAATACATGGGAACCTTTGCCGATTTGATGGCATTGTTGATGTGCTTCTTTGTGTTGCTGCTGGCTTTTTCCGAAATGGACGTTTTAAAGTTTAAACAAATCGCAGGCTCGATGAAGTACGCCTTTGGGGTGCAAAATAAAGTTGAAGTCAAAGACATTCCTAAAGGCACCAGCGTCATTGCGCAAGAATTTTCCCCTGGCAAACCGGTGCCAACCATGATTGAAGCGATCATGCAGGAAACGGTTGAAATCACTAAAGAGACTCTGGAGTTCGACGAGGCATCCGGCGAGTCGGACAACGAAGGTGACGGTGAGCAGTCGGATCAGGGCGAAGGGGCAACACCGGAGCAACTTAAAGCGCTCAGTGAAGCGACAGAAGAGTTGGCCAAAAGTATTGCTGTAAGAATGTCCGCAGAACTGGATTCGGGGCAAATTGAAGTGCTGGCAAAGAACAATATGGTGGTCATTCGAATCCGTGAGAGCGGTTCTTTCCGGTCCGGTTCGGATAGAATTGAATTCGACTTTATCAATGTGTTGCAGCGTATTGGTAAAATTTTAGTCGATACTTCGGGTGAAATCCGGGTAGCCGGTCACACCGACAACGTACCTATCGACACCGAACGTTTTCGTTCTAACTGGGAATTATCGGGTGCTCGCGCTGGCAGTGTAGTGCGTGAATTATTGAAAAATGATGCATTAAACCGGGAGCGGTTTGTGATTAATGGGTACGCCGATACCCGTCCTCTGGCGACCAATGAAACGGCACAGGGGCGTGCAAAAAATCGCCGCGTCGAGATTATTATTGTTCAGGGAGAAGAGCCCAGTGGCGATATTCTGGCGGTCGATGCGGAGACCGTCGAAGGCGAAGTTGAGGAGCAAAATTAAACGCGCGTATTCGTTGCGAGACGGTTCAATTTTTGAGGTAACCGTGGGTGTCAGCCCACGATTTAACGGCGACCAGGTCAAACTCCCATTCTTTATTGAGGCCGCCCTGTTGAATCACCGGCATGCCATTTTTAATCCAGCTATCGAGTTGTGCCCTGTTTATATCCAGTAATAGCGATAACTGATATTTCCCGACGACTTTATCTTGCCACGCCGAATTCTTTTTTGGGGTGTCACTGCGATTATGGTTGCGTCGTTTGGCCTGTCTCAGGTAATTGGATGATTTCATGGTAATGCGCTCTTCACTGTCTACTATTAATCAATAGTTCAAATAAAAACCAATTTCCAGTGACAACGACTAAGCTGTTGAAGCAACGAAAGATTTAATAATATGCGGTTACAAGCTATGGCAATTTAGCCGTGCCGCATAATATGAATTAAGAATAAGAAACGTTAAAATGATAACGATTGATTAAAACAAGCAAGGAAACGCGGTGACTGACACCATCATTGAGGTGAACAACCTTTCAACACATTACGGTGAAAGACTCATACTGAACCAGCTCAATCTAGCGGTGAAGCGCGGTGAGATCATGGTGATCATGGGGGCCAGCGGGTCGGGCAAGAGTACCTTGTTGCGTACCCTTCTAGGACTGAACAAACCGACCCGGGGCGAAGTGAAAATTATGGGGCTTGAAGTCACCGGGGCCAGCCTTAAAGACTTGTACCGGCTGCGCAGAAACATCGGTGTTGCCTTTCAGGGGGGGGCGCTGTTTGGCAATCTGTCGTTAATCGATAACGTTTCTTTGCCTCTGGTTGAGCACACCAACCTGGACGAAAATACGGTTCGTATAATGAGCCGAATGAAGCTCGATATGATGAACTTGACCGGGTTCGATCACCTTATGCCTTCAGAGCTGTCTGGTGGAATGGTGAAGCGGGCTGCTCTGGCTCGGGCTGTGGTGATGGACCCTGAATTATTATTTTTTGACGAGCCCTCTGCGGGGCTCGATCCGGTGGTCGCTGCCGAGTTGGACGATTACATTCTTGAGTTAAAAAATGCCATGGACATGTCCATCGTGGTGGTGACCCATGAACTGGAAAGTGCATTTCGCATCGCTGATCGCATTGCCATTATCGACAAAGGTGAGTTGTTAATTTGCGGGACCAAAGACGAAGTAAAAGCCAGTGACAATCTTAAAGTACAAAACTTGTTAAATCGTCGCCCTTCTCGAGAAAAACTCGCGCCTGACGAATATCTGGAAATGTTGACACGAGCCCAGGCGGCACGACCTCATAGAGGGCATATCGATGACTAGGGTAATTCAGCGACTGGGCAGTCGATTTATTGATGCCTGTGAACACGTCGGGCACCTGACTCTGTTTATGTTTCAGGTGATGAGCAAAATGTTTGTTTTTCCGTTTCGCTATCGAGCGGTGTTGCAGCAGTTGTATTTTATAGGGGCCAAGTCGACGTTCGTTATTTTTCTGGCAAGCATTACCATCGGTCTGGTGTTGGGGCTTCAACTGTACTATGAATTGAGCAAATTCGGCGCTGTTGATCGGTTGGGCACTGTGGTCGCCTTAAGTCTGATTCGTGAAATGGGCCCGGTGATCACTGCCTTGATGATCATCGGACGGGCCGGTTCTGCGATGTGCGCGGAAATAGGCATTATGCGCAGCGATGAACAGCTGGACGCGTTAGAATGTATGGCCATCGATCCGTTTAAGTTTTTGATGGTGCCAAAGTTTTGGGCGACTTTGGTATCGGTACCATTGCTGGTGGCCATGGCCGATGTAATCGGCGTGTTCGGAGGCTATATTGGCGGCGTTATTATTTTTGATGTTCCGTCAGGGGCTTACATGCAGGGGGTGTATTCTTCGGTCAGCTGGAATGATTTAAATATGGGGCTGGTCAAGTCCATGGTTTTCGCGTTTATCATTGTCTGGATTTCAACAGGAAAAGGCTTCTTGCTGCATCTTGACAAGGACGGCGCGTTTGGCGCTCAAGGGGTGAGTCGAGTTACCACTCAGGCAGTAGTGACTGCCTCGGTAGCCGTCCTGTTCGCTGATTATTTGATTTCTGCATTCATGGTGTAAGGGTTTATGAATAAACTAAAACTGGAATTTTTTGTCGGTCTTTTTGTTATTGCCGGTTTGATAGCGGTCAGCTACATGGCCATTAAAATGGGCGATCTGGGATTGTTTGAAGAACAGAATAACTATCAGGTGATCGGCCGTTTTAACAGTGTCTCAGGTCTCAAGGAAGGAGCAGCAGTGGAACTGGCCGGTGTCAAAGTCGGGCGCGTCACTTCGATTGAGTTTGATGAAGAGCGGTTTGAGGCTGTGGTCACCATGGAGGTTCCGAATCGTGTGAAACTGACGATTGACTCTGTCGCTTCAATTCGAACTTCCGGTATAATTGGCGACAAGTACGTCAAGGTTACGACCGGTGGAGAAGAAGCTTTGCTGGGACCGGGAGACGAATTCGAGCAAACCGAGTCGTCGCTCGATATTGAAGAACTCATCAGTAAGTTCATATTTTCCACCGACACTGGTGGTTGATGAGCAGGTCAATGGGCCGCTGGTTGCTTCTGCCTTGCGCCCAAAAGTTGTAGTAGAATAGCGTCTTCGGGCGCTATTTTTATGTGTCGTCGCATCCGATGATTATTTTTGTTATTCCCTTTTGAACGTTTAACTGGAAAATATTAATGAGCAATACAGCTGAAAAACCCAAGCATTTTATCCGTCAAATTATCGATAACGATATTGAAACGGGTAAACATTCTCAGGTGGTTACGCGCTTTCCACCGGAGCCCAACGGATTTCTGCATGTCGGTCATGCAAAATCGATTTGCTTGAATTTTGGAATCGCTCAAAATTATCAGGGAAGCTGCAACCTGCGTTTCGACGACACCAACCCGGCAAAAGAAGAAGAGCGCTACGCTCAAGCCATCGAGGAAGATGTGCACTGGTTGGGATTCGAATGGAACGGCGATATTCGCCATGCTTCCGATTACTTTGACCAGTTGTTCGGCTTTGCGGTGGAATTGATCGAAAAAGGTCTGGCTTACGTCGACGAATTAACGCCTGAGCAGATTCGTGAGTACCGAGGCACCTTTGAAGTGCCAGGGAAAAACAGTCCGTTCCGAGATCGTCCCGTTAAAGAAAGCCTGGACTTATTCAATCGCATGAAAGATGGTGAGTTTTCCGATGGGCAAATGTGCGTGCGTGCGAAAATTGATATGCAATCGCCTAACATCAATATGCGCGACCCGGTGATCTACCGCATCAAGCATCAGGCGCACCATCGCACGGGCGACAAATGGTGCATCTATCCGATGTACGATTTTACCCATTGCATTTCCGATGCGCTGGAAGGCATCACGCACTCGCTTTGTACTCTGGAATTCGAAGATCATCGACCGCTATACGATTGGGTGTTGGATAACATCAGTATTGAGTGTCATCCACAACAGATCGAGTTTTCCCGATTGAATCTGGAGCATACGGTTACCAGCAAGCGTAAGCTGAATCAGCTGGTGGTCGACAATCACGTCGACGGTTGGGACGATCCTCGAATGCCAACTATATCCGGCATGCGTCGTCGTGGCTTTACGCCCGAATCAATCCGCGACATGTGCGACCGTGTTGGTATTACGAAAAAAGTGAATACGACGGAAATGGGTGTTCTGGAAAACTGCGTTCGTGAAGATTTGGACAAGCGTGCTCAACGTGCCATGGCAGTGCTCGATCCGGTTAAAGTTGTGATCTCCAATTACCCGGACGATAAAGTTGAAGAGTTGTCCGCTCCCAATCATCCGAAAGAAGATATGGGAAGTCGCACTCTTTATATGACAAAAGAAGTCTACATTGACCGCGCCGACTTTCGTGAAGAAGCGAACAAGAAATACAAGCGTCTGGTGTTAGGTAAAAGCGTGCGATTGCGCAACAGTTATGTCATTACAGCGACTGATGTGGTGAAAAACGAAGACGGCACCATTCAAGAAATTCATTGCAGTTACGACCCTGACACCTTGGGGAAAAACCCCGAAGGTCAAAAACCCAAAGGGGTGATCCACTGGGTTTCGGTATCGCATTCATTGCCAGCGACGGTTCGGCTGTATGACCGTTTGTTCAACGTGCCTAATCCGGGTGCAGAAGATGATCTTGTGAGCAGTTTGAATCCTGAATCACTGCAGGTTTTATCGAATGCCCGGGTTGAAATGAGTTTAAAAGATGTGGCACCCGAAACGCGTTTTCAATTCGAAAGAGAAGGGTATTTCTGCTCCGATCGGTACGACTGCAAAGACGGTGAATTGGTTTTTAATCGAACCGTAACACTTCGTGATAGCTGGGCCAAAATTGAAAATAAGCCTTAGTGGTTGCTTATCCGTTGTGTAACAACTGCTGTAATTAAAAAAGGGCCGATGGGCCCTTTTTTAATGCGTGAACGTGGAGTTAAGAGAGCTTTGTAGAGATTATTTGGTTGAGTAAGCGATCCAGGCAAAGGCAAGCCCGACGTACCAGTTATCTTGCTGACGAACCAATGGACTGTCTCGAAACTCAGCATCTGCCAGCGTGCGATATCGAAGAAACGCGCCAGTCCAGAATTTTCCTTGACGTCGGGTAACGCCGAACAATCCCTGATAACCTCCTGAACCAGCATCGGCTTGATACGCTGGCCGATCCAAGGTGGCGAATTCGGGAGCGACTGAGTAGTAATAGTCATTGTGCTTTTGGGAGCCGTAAAAATAGCTCAGCGAAGAAACCATTCGCCAAGTGGTATCTTGTTGTTCGAAGGTTTGCTCTAGACGCAGTGTTGGCACAAACTCCCAGCCAACGTAGTCGAGTTGTGTAAAGTCGGTGGCGACACCGAGATGCAATGGCAACTTGGCGTAAAATTGCGTATCCGAATCGGAGTGGAAGCGGTAGTTTACTGAAGGGCCGCCCAAGGCAACCCAGTCGAGATCGGGCATGCCTTCTCTTGCCCGATTGTCTTCACTGTCGAGCGGGAGTGTTCCACCAAAACTGATGTCAAAATCCCAGTTCTGAGTTTTCTTGATATGGCGACGGAGGCCTTCTCGATTTAATGAAACTTTGTCACTCTGGTAGACAAAAAACGGAAACGGAACAAAATAAAAGAAGCTCTGATCACTGCCTGCATAATGTGGCACGTCGACCATGGATACACCGCCACCGATTTCAATAAAGTCTTGCTTGTCGGGTTGCGTCGATTCGGAAAAGGCTGAGGTTGCACTGACGAAGGCAACAACAAGGAGCAAATAGGTTTTCATTGATCAGTACCAGATTTTATTGATGAAATAACTCTTGTCGCCGGACGGCGTTTTAACCGTAACTTCGTCGTCCTGTTGCTTCTTGATCAGGGCTCGGGCTAATGGTGAGTCGACACTGATGTAACGCTCGTCAAAATCGAATTCATCGGAACCGACAAGACGATAGGTTAAAAGGTTGCCTTGTTCGTCTTCCAGTTCGACCCAGGCGGAGAAGAATACGCGGCTTTGGTCAGTCGGTTTGTGTTCGACCACTTGAAAGTCACTGGTACGCTTTTGCAAGTAACGAATGCGTCTATCCATTTCACGCAGTTGTTTCTTACGGTAGATGTACTCAGCGTTTTCTGAGCGATCACCTTCTGCGGCCGCAGCGGCAAGTGCTTTGGTGACAGCCGGCCGTTGATTTTTCCACAAATCAGCCAGCTCATTTCTCAGCCGGGTGGCGCCTTCAGGTGTGATTACGTTGGAACGACTCATGCTCACAATATTCTACGAATGATTGCGGCGTATATTACGTTACCATTTGCGATTTATAAAGGCCCCTTGTTAATCCGCGACATTAGAGTCTTTATCCAATAAGTTAGTGTCTATTGGTGCCGATTGGCTAAGTGTTCAGGGGCAAGGGCTGAAGCGAGCTAACGTGATATTAAGCAACTTGTGAGTCGCTCACTCGCCCAGTGATCTCAAATCCTCTTTGCAGAAGCATGTTACTTTTCTTTTCTTCATGATTACAGTCCGACACCTCATTGGTGGGTAAAAGTACCTCACCGCATCGGGCGCAACCAGTAACCTGCATTCGACCTTTTGAAAATGTAACCCATTGATGTTTGTCTGCCATTTTAGAGTTCCTACTTCAATCAATTGTTTGATCAGTTTAGTTCAGTGCTAGTTATAGACCTGTACGCCAAAATTACGAGTTGTTGTAGGTATTTTCTTATGAGGGTGTGAGATGTTTCACAGGGGATCGTCATTTATCGCAAGAAAAACTGTCAGAATACCGGATTAAAGGTATTGGTAAGTAGACGAGCGGGATTGCATCCTGAAAGTCTCAAACAGAGGCTAAGGTTGCGATTTAAAAGGCTTTATTTTTTAACTATTTGTCGTAAACTTGGTATAAGCAAGTCTCGGATGAACTATTCCAAAGTACGGTATTAGAGCATTGGAACTTCAATAAACCAATGGATGTCCAATAAACTCACAGTAAACCTGAAGACGACTAATATGTATCACATCAACCCTGACAAGCAAATTAAGCACATTTCATGAAATCGGGTTTTACGACAATTAATCAACAGCTCATCCTGTATCTTGAGCGATTTGTTGAAGCAATGTCGGCGGAGCAGTCAACCGACAAGCTGGTTACTGTTGAGGAACTGATCGATAATCATGCGCTCTGGCAGCGATTGGTCGAAGAAGACGATCATCAAATCAGAAAAGATCTGATGTCTGATGAAGGGTTGAAGCGTTTTCCACACTTGTATGTGATGAACAGTTTAACCGAAGTTTTGGTGGCACAAATAATACCGGCCGAACAACTTAATGCGAAACACCCGCATTTTATCAGTAATTTTCAATTATGGTTGATGCGTCACTGGCTTAAGTTTTTATCTAAGGCAGAGTTTCCTGTCGAGTTTCAAATGGTGGTCGAATTCGTTTCGCGCGTACTTAAACCTTATGATCTTCGAGCCGGTCGTAGATTCGACTCGGTCGTTGCTGAGTTTTCCAGTTTTTTTAAGCAGGCAACGCTTGAGGATATCAGCCAAAAAAATATTCAACAGCTGCAACAAAAATTGGCGCAATGCTTTCAGTCTTTTAAACAAAATACCAAACCGTTCGAACAGCGGGTGGTCGCATTTGAGCGTCAGCAATTCAACAACGAGTCGGCAAGTGCGCTTGCCAGGCAGTTTATTTTAAGCGAGTTCGCTAACGATAAGGTTCCAGATTGGCTTTATCAATTTGTGTTTGAACACTGGCATCGTTATTTTCATCTGAACCTTTTGCAACACGATGCCGAGAGTGAACCGGTGCAACAAGGTCGAGCATTGTTAGAGCGTTTGGCGAAAGCCATGACTTATTTGACTCCGGAAGACGTTCACCAACATATTTCGACGGAAATTGCTCCTCTATGGAGCGACATAAGAACGCTGTTTGAAAAAATCGTAATCGAAGAGACGATCATTGATCGGTTTTTACAGCAGCTGGAAGATTTTCACGTGGCCATTATGGAAGAGCGCGTGCAAAAGTGCGAATGGATCACAGTGGAATCTGCGTCGCAACCGGAGTCTGAAGGAGAACAGTCGGATACGGCCAAGCTACTGGCTAACTTTAAAGTAGGAAGTTGGTTTATTTATTTCAAAGACGACTTCAAATATCGGTGTTACGTTGCCGACAGAGATGCGATAAAGGGCACCATTATTTTGGTCAATTATTCTGGAGCCAGAGTCGACGGCTTGAGTTTTAGTCGACTCAAAGAGTTGGTTAAGAATAAGCGGATTGTCAGTTTTTCGCTGGACAGTCATCTTGAACAACGAGTGACTGAGCTGGGTCATTATATCGAGCATCAAACTCGCACCATTGAAGCACAACTAAAAGAACGTCATAAAAGTAAAATCAAGCGACAGGTGATGGAGCGTCTGGAACAATCGAGAAAGCAACGGCTAGAAACCAAAAAGTCAAAGCGGCAAGCCGAGCGCAGGGCGCGAGAGCAACAACAAAAACTGAAACGTCAAGAAAGTATACGAACCCTGAGTCATAAGTTAGCAAAACTGACGCCGGGATCGACATTTGTTGACCATCGAAATAACGAACAGATCATTCAATTTGCTCTTCGTTTGAAACAGTCGGGGAAGTTGGTTTTTGTGGATAAACGGGGAGTGAAAGCGGCTCAGTGGCAACCGGAAGAGTTGGCGACCTTAATGGTAGACAACGAAATTGAATTGCTGGCCAGTCGGCAATCGAATGAGCAAACTATGGAACAAATCGTCGCGGCTCAAAGGTCACGGCGTCAATTTACGGCGAACAATGTATGAGTGAAGAACGAAGAACCGCTCCTCGTGAGGCGCGTAATACGAAAGTGAACTTTGAATTACGGTTTACCGATGATCAGGGAAAGCCAATCAAAGTTAATTGTCATTCTCTGGATATTTCTCGCGGTGGCTTGCGAGTGTCTCTTGAGCACCCACTGCCGATCGGATTTATAACCGAGCTGTGCGCCGAAAATCGAAAGGGAAAGCTGATGTTACTATTTGCCGAAGTTCGATGGTGCGATAAAGATAACGACGTCTATCAGTGCGGGTTTCAATTATTAGACGCTGAAGCGTCGGATCTGACCCACTGGTTACAAGATACCAGTGGTGATTAAGAGATTTCAGATTCTCTTGTCAATATAAAATGTTCCTGCTTAGATCATTTGCTTCTTGTCCTGACCCAAGCCTAAAAAGGAGAGCACTGCGAACAAAATAAATCTAATAGAAATGCGAACTGGTTCACATGTTAATTTTCACGATCCCGCGACCTGGATATCAGCTTCCGATAAACTCCATACTGTTCGAATACCTTCTTTTATTTTAAGTTAACCGATTCATTGCTTGGGTAAATGGTTATGCAACTCAGCTTTAACCAGGTGCATCCACAACTGTCGCATTATTTCAAAGAGCTTTTTTCTGCGATTGCACCTGAACAATCCGAAAATGTTCCAATGCATTGTTTGCAACTGGTGCAAGATGAGTCGTTGTGGCGCTCGATTGCCGAACAATCGCCCGAATCACCCTTAATCTCGGACGCCTTAAAAAGTGAACATCCTCATTTGCGGGTGTTTTATGTGCTGACCCGGTCGTTGATAGGTCAGCTGTTACCTTGCAAAGAGTTGCAGCGCTCGCATTCTGAATTTTTGAGACAATTCCATCTGTGGTTGATTAAAAGTTGGTTGTACCAATTTGCCGAGAATAATTATTTTGTCGAATTTCAGTCGGTGTTCGATTTTACGCTGCGAATATTCAAACCATACGATCGACACGCCGGAAGAACTTTCGACAAGCAAGTCGATGTTTTTCGCCAGCTCTTCCAACACAGTACCTTGCAGCTGATGTCCGGAACGAATTTTGAGCAGTTGTACAACGGTTTGATTGAGGCCTGTCAAGAGTTTCAAAAGCATGCGCAATTGTTTGAGCGCCGGGTTGTACAATCAGAGCTGCAGTTAGCGAATAATCGCAGAGCCATGCGCGACGCTGAACGTATATTGAATAATGTGGTTGCTGGTCGTTCATTGCCATATTGGGCTCATGATTTTGTTATGGAGCACTGGCAACGTTATTTTCAGTTACAACTACTTAAAACAGCGGAAAATAAATCGATTTCATCGGCTGAAGTTTTGTTACAAGACCTGTTGGCGAGTTTGAAGACCCCAAGTGGAAACCGGTTTGTAAGGTTTCAGGAATCTGATTTGCAGTTACTGCGGAAAAATATTCGCAGCCTACTGGTTGAAACGGTGGTGGAACAGTCGTCGATGAATCAGTTTATGCGACAACTTAAGACTTATCATGACGGACTGTTGGCCGGAAACCTGTCACCCCAAGAGTGGATTAAAGTCGAAGGTAAAAATGTCACGGCACTAGAAATAAGCGATCCTGATGCTGTTCAGTCGTCGGATCGGACAGCTAAGGTTGAAGCTGCATCGATGAATAGACCGTCAGATGAGTTTGATGAGCGAAGCGTCATGGCACTGTGCAAACCCGGTACTTGGCTATCCATCAATAAAGACGGAGAATGGCTTCGTTGTCGCGTCGCGCATCGGGACATGCAACAGCAGTTAGTGATTCTCGTGAATTATTCCGGAGCCAAAGTGGCAGTATTGGACACGACTCAACTGGCCGAAGCCTTCAGGCAGCAATCGTTCCAGTTGATTGACTTGGTCAGTCCGTTGGACCAGGCGGTGGCAAAATTGTCGGACTATTTGCAAGCACAGCAGCAAACACTGAAGTCACAAAACCTTGCCAAGCAACGTCAACAGCAGGAGCAACTGCGACTGAAACAACAAGCCGAGCAAAAAGAGCAACAAGCCATCGCCAGGCAACGACGTCAGGAAAAATTACAACAAGTTCGCTCATTGGTTGAAATGTTAACCCCCGGGGCTATGTTTCAATGGTTGCAGGGCGAATGCCAGTTGATTCGGTTTACTTTGAGGCTCAAGCTTTCCGGTAAATTGGTTTTTACGGACCGACGTGGGGATAAATTTGCAGAATGGGACGTCGACGAAATAGCCGAGCTCTGGACCGATGGTGTGATGGAACTTAAATCCAGCAACGAATTGACGCATACCGACCTTGAGCAAATTGTTGCAGTTCAACGCATTCGAAAACAGTCGGTTTAAACACGAGAACTTTGACTATTCGAACGAGTGAGTTCGGACTTTCTGGTATTTGTCAAAAAGGGCGAACTAAACTGCTTTCACACTTCTTCTTGTTTGTCTTTTCCCATCACTTCGATGATGAAAGGAATGCCCGGAAACAGTTCGATGTGCAGCTCTATGGTCCAATGCTCTAAAATCTCACTTAGGTTACCGAGTGTCAATTGGGAAAAATTCGATTTCGCATCAAACTTCATCGCGACTTCTTTTTCACTTTGCGCAGGCACCGAAAAGCCGGCAATGGCAACTTGACTGACGGGAAGTTCGTTTTTATTGATGTAGAGCTGACTGTTTTCAAACACCAGATCAAACTCAGTAGGGTTTTCGATAGTTAGTTCAAAACTGAAATTGCCAAACGAGTCACCGCTTAACAGATCGCCAACGGAGCGGTAGTCGAATTGAAAAGAATCCCAGTTAATCGAGTAATTGGCTTTAAGGACCTGGGTTTTGTGATGCATCGATTGAACCAGCCTAATATGTAAGACGAGCCCGGTAATCAGTAGCAAGCAGGCCACCGAATAGCCAACTCGCTTGCTTGCGCGTGTGACTGGTTTTGTGGTGGCATTTTCTGGCAGTAACCGACTGGCGATTTCGGTACCGGCAGGGATTGACAGGCCAATGAACAACAGATTAATTGAAAATAAAATGATGCAGACTTCGAGTAAGTTTAACGATTCCAGTGTCAGTATCCATTGGCTTAATAACAACGCAGGAAGACTGTAAATTAAACCAAAAAGTAACGTGGCCACTGCATTTTTACTGAGTAACTTGTTTATTTTCGAGTATTTAATCCGGTGCCGCTGAAAAGTGGGTGAAATAATATCCAGCCCAAAGGTGTAAAACAAAAACAAATAGCTTAGGGTAATTGAAGTAATATTCGCCCACTCGTAGGGGTAGTAACCGATCCATAGAATCGTCAGCTGTGCGGTTAAGTAAAATAAAAACAAGCGTGTTTCTTCGATTGCCTGCATCCACAAGGGGAACTCATGCGTTCGTCCATTGGGATAATTTTTACTCTTCTCAAAACTGGCAGAATATAATTCTTTAACCGGAAACAAGAATATCGATGCCACGACCAAGGAGCCGCTGAGTATTAAATTGCCCAACACCTGCTTCGATTGTGACTCGAAGAAAAAAGCCAATAACTGTTCTGAAATCGAGTGCCAGGATTGAGGGAATAAATAATCCAGCAGCAATTGTTTTATCGACGCCTGGTTTTGTAGAAGCAGGTAGCCGAAAAGTGCGAAGATCGCCAAGCCAACTGTTAAATAGGAGGCAAGCGCCAGCCAGCTGCGTTTGTCTTGCTGAAACAGCGTTAGTGGTGCCCGAAATAGCGATAACGATAGTTGTTGGTTTAGCTTCATATTAAATTCCGTAGAGTGACCTTGCGATATTAACAAATCAAACTGAAATGGCTCCACCATCAATCGACAATTGTCGTTTTCTGTTACAAAAAATAGACATATCAATGACCTTGGCTATAGTTATTAAACAGAAATATATCAATTACTTACCGCATTAGGTGTCTATTTGAAACTCAATTTTGGTAGCTCAATATTACTTCATCGAATTACGCTGGTCGGCTTCATATTAATTGTTTTACTGGTCGGGGTTTTACTGGACCGTTATAACCAGGCAACCGAAAAGTCCAATTACCGTTTACGGGTGGTAAATGAATCCAGCGAGTTGAGAGTTCGACTGGAAGAGGTGTTATTGACCAACATGCTGCTGGTCAAAGGACTAAGAGTCGTCATTATGGCCGAGCCGGATCTTGACCAGGATCGCTTTGAGCAAATTGCCAGGCCATTATTTGAGAGTTCAGACGAATTGAGAAATATAGGCGCCGCACCGGATATGGTGATTCGTATGGTTTATCCATTAGAGGGTAACCAGGGGATTTTGGGTTTAAACTACTTGGAGTTGCCGACGCAAAAAGCGGCAGCCATCGCAGCCAAAGAGTCAGGCCAGATTGTTATGGATGGGCCGCTTGAACTGGTTCAAGGTGGGCAAGCATTAATCGCAAGGATACCTGTGTACCGTAACGGTCAAGGCCAGTCAACATTTTGGGGTTTGCTGTCGGTGGTGCTGGATCTGGAGCAAATTTATCAGTCGGTCGGTTTGGATCAGTACGAACAAAAATATCACATTGCACTGGAAAAAATCGGCGATGGCAATCGGAACAATCAACTTTTTTATGGTAACAGTGAAATCGCAGGAAATGATGCGGTCCGTTTTAAAGTGACCTTTCCCGGCGGTCATTGGAATGTCTTCATTGTTCCCAAAACTGGTTGGGCACCACCGCTTGCCGATATTCTGCCAATGCGTCTTCAGATTCTCGGGTTATGCGCAGTCGTCATAGTGTTTGGTTGGTGGCTTACGCACGCTTCACTGAAACACCGGATTAATGAAGCGCGGCTGCAAACCTTGTTTGAATTGTCACCTGTGGGTATTGCATTGAACGAAATGGAGTCTGGCCGTTTTGTTGAAGTGAATCCTTCTTTGACGAACCCGACGGGTTACTCATTAAAAGAATTTTTAAATTTGGATTATTGGGAGCTGACCCCTAAGTCTTACAAACAAAAAGAGCTGGAGCAGCTGGAGCAACTGCGTAAAACTGGACGATACGGACCTTATGAAAAAGAGTTCATTCGTAAAGACGGCTCTCGATATCCGATATTAATGTCGGGTGCTTCTTATACTGGGCACGATGGCAAACAATACATCTGGTCGATCGTTGAAGATCTCACGCAGCGACGAAGCTATGAACAAGCGCTGAGAGATTATTCAGAACAGTTGGAGCTTGTGATAGACAGTGCTGATGTTGGAGTCTGGGACTGGTACATCAAAACCGGAGACATTACATTAAACGAGCGTTGGGCTCAGATAATAGGTTACACACTGCAAGAGCTAGAGCCTATTTCCGTTGACCGTTGGCGGACTTTAATTCACCCTGATGATATTTCGCTTACTGAGAGTGTGTTAGAAAAACTTTGGCGTGAGGGCAGCGGACGCTTTGCTTGTGAATTTCGAATGAAGCACAAGCAGGGTCACTGGATCTGGGTTTTGAGTACCGGAAAAATTGTTGAATGGTATGGCAGTGGAAAGCCAAGACGCTTGATTGGGACTCATATTGATATCACCAAACGCAAAGCGTTTGAAACTACCATTATACAAGCTAAAGAAGCGGCTGAGGCAGCGGCGCGCGCGAAAAGTCAATTTCTGGCCAGTATGAGTCATGAAATACGTACGCCGATGAACGGTGTGATCGGTATGTTAAGTTTATTGCAGCAATCCGATCTTGATGATGTTCAAAAGCATCACATTGAACTGGCGAATTCGTCGGCCAGATCGTTAATGTCAATTATCAATGACATTCTTGATTTTTCTAAAGTGGATGCTGGCAAACTGATCTTTGAAAAAGTACCTTTTGATATCAGTCGCTTGATCAGTGATGTGGCCAATTCATTCGCCATAAAGTCTCAAGAAAATAAGAATCAATTAATTGTTGATATTACAGGCATAAAACATCCTGTCATACTGGGTGATCCGGGCCGAGTCCGTCAAATATTTTCTAACTTGATATCAAACGCAATAAAATTTACTCGTTCGGGAATTATAACGATCAGTGCTAAAACGAAAAAGACTGGTGACTCAATAATTCTATCAGGCAGCGTTGGCGATACCGGAGTCGGTATAAAACCCGAGAGTATTCCGTTTCTTTTTGATGCCTTTACTCAGGAAGATGCATCAACAACGCGAAAGTACGGCGGTACGGGTCTTGGGCTTGCTATTGTGAAGCAATTATGTGAATTGATGTCGGGGAGTGTTCGAGTAGAAAGTCAATTAAATCAGGGCAGTCAATTTTCATTTGAATTGGTTGCCGCTGCCTCCGATGAGGAGACGAAAGCGGTCATCGATCTTGGTGAGCAAAAGATATTAATCATTGATGCCAATAGGTCGCAAGCAACAGTCACCCAACAATATCTGGAAAACTGGGGAGCTACGGTCCGTGTTGTACCCGACTTCGAAGATATCGCGAAAAACTGGCAATCGACGGATATTCTATTTATTGATGAAACGGTACTAACGTCAGCTCAAGCTCAAGACTGGTTAATGAAAATCGATCGACGAGAAGGACCCGCGTTAGTTGTTTTGTCGACCGTTGGTCAACTTTTAGATGAGCAGTTGAGAAAATTGTTTTACGCAGAGTTGATCAAACCGGTTACGCCTCAGGATCTCACTCAAGTTTTTAAAACGTTAAATCTATCGCAGGAAAGCGGAACTGAATCAGCGGAACACAGTTCGGCATTGGCGTTAAGTCGAAATCAAATTAAGCGTGCTGATTATCGTGTCTTAGTCGCAGAAGATAACCCGGTAAACCAGACTGTAATACTGGCGATGCTCAGACGGTTGGGCGTAAGTAGTCACTTGGCCGGCAATGGGCATGAAGTGATAAAGTGCTTAACCGACGAGTCGAATCCGCTGTATGATCTAATATTAATGGATTGTCAGATGCCAGAGATGGATGGGTATGAGGCAACCAGAAAAATTCGAAGTGGTGCAGCAGGTGAGCGAGTTGCTATGATCCCAATAATTGCACTGACCGCCAATGCAATGAAAGGCGATCGTGAAAAATGCCTGCAGGCGGGGATGAATGACTATCTCTCAAAGCCAGTTGACATTAAAATGCTTGAAGAAAAATTACTGCAGTGGCTTGCTTTGTTTCAAGAATGAGACGCCATGGTGAGTTTTACGTGTCGTCTGTCGTATAATTGAGCAAGTCGTTAAAAAGGGTAGTGCAAACAAATGATTGTTCCGTGGCAAGAGTTAGCGCCGGAAACCTTGGAAAATGTAATCCGCGAGTATGTCTTAAGCAAGCTTGAAGACTATCAGATGGAGTCAACTCAGATGGAAAGTTGGATTCAGCAAGTCATGCAAAAACTTAAAAGTGGAGAGGCTGTTATTGAGTGGAGTGAAGAGCACGAGTCAGTGACCATTGTCGAAACCAAAAAATATCAATAACGCCATTCTGTTTAAATCACCAAGTTCAAAGACTTTTTGCCTCGCCACTTAACCGAAAGATAGCATGTTTTAATTGATTTTCATTCTGGCTTGAGGTTGAATGAAAATACATTCTGAATAAGTCCATAAAAATAAAGCGGAAGAGTATCGTTATGTCGGAGCTCCAGTGTTGCAAATGTTCTGGTACCATGACTCAAGGGTTTATCGTCGACTCGACTTATGGTGCTAACAAAGTGTCAAGTTGGCACGAAGGCGAACCTAAAAAGTCATGGTTAACCAACACCAAAGTTGCAAAAGCTAAAATGCACAAGGTGATCACTTATCGCTGTAATGGCTGTGGTTTTTTGGAGTCGTACGCACCTCACCCGTCTTAGCCTGACCTGTGCGCAATGGTCCCTTTATGACATTCAAACATTAGAATCTTTTCGCTCTTCAACTTGCACTGGCCCGCGAATATTCAAATGTTGAGTCGACGGGACATAGACAAATGTTTTAACGCGACTCAGAATTCTTCTTGGCCAGAGAGTTAAGTGCTTGCTCGATCATCATGATGGCGCATTCCTGACTGGTTTTTAGATCGAACTCAAAATTCACTCGATAATATCGCCAGCTTGAGGCGCTCATAACGTAGCGCAAATTGGCAGCCGTTTTTATAACGTCCGACTTGGAACACCTGGGAAAGTCACGAATGAGCAATTGTTTCAACGCATCAAATCGGGCTTTCGCTGTGGTGCTGATGATTCGTGGGAGTAAATCAGCGCTCAGCAACACGCTGACTTTTCTTGGTTGTTCATCGAGCTTTTGGTAAAGGTTTCTAAGGTAGTCGACCAGCTTTTCGGCCGAGTTTGGGATATCCGGCAGGTTCAGTTCTGAGTAGAGTCGTTCGGTCAGTGCATCCAGAAACTCGTCGCGTGTCTGAAAGTAACGAAACATAGTACGTTGTGAAATTTCTGCTTTATCCGACACATTCTTAAAACTGAGCTCATCGATATCCAGAGTTTGAATAAGCTCGCAAGCAGCGTTAAGCAACAGGTTTTTGGTAAAGATTGCTTTTTTGCGATTCAGTGTTGGCATAATTCGTTACAGACGATTCTCAATGATCATTCAGTATTTCGCTCGGTGTTTGCTTCAGTATTGCAACTCTTTTGGCATTTGAAATGCAATATTGACATACTCTATGACATTTTGTATGGTAAGTCCACATTCAGTTCAAATGAAAAGGGAGTTTACGCGATGAACACGGCTGCTATTGTTAAGCACACGAGTGACGGGCACTGGCTAGATGTATTAGGCATGAAATTGAAGTTTTTGTGCACCAGTGAGGATTCCCAGGGGCGTTATTCCAGCTTACTCAACACGGTACCTAAAGGACTTGGCGCACCCCCACACTCGCATCCGTGGGATGAAGCCTTTTATGTGGTCAAGGGCGAAGTTGAGTTTTTGATTAACGAACAAAGACACCATCTTTATCCGGGAGATTACGCCAGAGTTCCGGCAAATGCGGTTCACGCGTTTACTGGTTTGTCCGAAGAAGAAGGGTTACTGATTGCGTTTGAATCTCCCAGCCATTCACACAGCTTTTTTCAGGAAATACACGACACTGTACGAAAAATTCCTGACGATTTGGAAAAAATGCCCGGTATAGGAGAGCGGCATAAAGTACGGTTTTTTGAGCAGTCGTAGATTTAAGATAGAAAAGGGCAAATCGATTGAAGGTCGTATCGCAGATTTCTAATAAATCACTTTGATTAATAGTGATTGTTACAAAAGAAACGATTCAATAGTTATTGAAAGGTGTTACAGCTGTGTCTTTCAGGAAACATCTATGTTTATCAATATTCACTCATAATTAATGCTGTACATTACTGAGAGCAACATTTTCGGGTGTTTTTACGGTTGCATTTTTTCCGCTAAACTCGAGCCTCCTCATACATTTACTAACATTTCGACATTTTTGAAGAACAGATTTAACTTCCGCAGTGTGACATTCTTAAATTCGGTCGGCGCGATTCTTTAGAGCAGAATGAATGGGACGTCGTTGCTACTTAATTTGAGGAGAGATTTACAATGAAAATGATAGTTACAGTGCTGGTTGCTTCATTACTGATTGCTTGCGCAGGAACAGGGGATCCAGCTATCGCGACAAGCGATAACCTAATCGCAGCGGA